>JANPLP010000631.1:0-9495 GCA_031426595.1 Planctomycetia bacterium
CCAGGCGGCGACGTCCTTTGCCGAACGAAAACAGGTCATCGCCTGCTTGTTCGTAGCGCACGATGAGATCATCTTGTCGCACGTAGGCTTCTTGAACTTGGCAAGAGTGTGCAGTTTTGGGAGCGACGCGAAAGAGTTGCATAACCTCCTGTTGCAAACGGCTGATGCGCATCCCGGCTTGCGGAGCCTTCGGATCAAGGCTGACTTGCCAATCCTCGAGCTCGAACGCAGCTTGTTCCGTTTCCAATTGCCAATCCACTGAGCTGACTCCGCCAATCATGTTTTAATGTTTTAAATCGGGACGAGTTCCGAAGGTAACGATGAAGCGTTGCATTGTAGCAGCCGTTTTGTCTTCTAAAGTCACCTCAGTTGCATTTTTTGTGGAGGCTCAACGGGTCGCTTAATGCCGGGCAGGTCCTTACTGATTCGTTTACTTAGTTTAGCCCTGCACTGTGTTTAACCTCGACGTTTAACCTCGACGTTTAACCTCGACCGAGGCGGAAGGGAGCCAAGTCGATTGAGGGGACTTTACCTTGCATTAAGTCGGCGACAAGGACGGCTGTTGCGCACGACAGATGCAAACCGGCTCGATAATGACCAGTAGCGACAAAAACCTGCGGTCGACCCGGCACTTGCCCGATGTAAGGCAAACCATCAAAAGAACCTGGACGGAGTCCGGCCCAAGAATTTTCCAGCGGGATCGACTGCAGTTGTGGCAGGATCCCTTCGGCCCAAGTGCGAAGCTGAAGCAACATCGTGTCGGTGGTCGTGCAGTCGAAGCCCACTTCTTCCTCGCAACTGCCTGCCAGTAAACGACCATCAGTGCGCGGAACTAGATAGCGGTGGCCTTCATTAACAACATGCTGCAACAGAGGTTTTTCAGCATGATAGAGCAGCATTTGACCACGGATTGGCAAGATGCCGGTGGGTACCTCCATTTCGTCCATCAGCAATCGTGTCCAAGCACCAGAGCAGATGCAGACTTGTTTGGCCGCAAACACTTGCTCATTGGCAATTACTCGCACCTCATCGTCGTTAGTCTCGAGGTGCTTGACTGGAACATGTTCTGTAATCTGCACTTGGCGGATTCGGCAAGCCGCTGCCAGCGCCTTCAAGTGGCGAGGATTTCGTATCTGGCATTCGTCTGGCAGGTACCAGATTGCTTTTACGGCTGGAGTTGATGTACCGGCGCGGTTGTTTGTAGTCGAATCGCTGGTTGAGGTTAGCAGAGTTGCGAGGCTTGGCTCACGAACGATCGCTTCGTCGACCGCCCAGCGATAAGCTTCGATACCTTGCTCGGCCCAGAGCGCTTGTTGAGCAGCCAGGGTAGCGGCTTCGGCCGCAGACCGGGCAAGGTAAATGCCGCCGCAACGAGAATACCCGGTGTCGATACCGGTAAGGTCATAGAGCTGTTTCGCCCATGTCGCATGCAACTGGTGACTCATACCGCGGAGTTGGTCGAGGGGATCGACGGCTCCGGAAGTCGGGCTAGGCGGTAAAATTCCGGCACCTGCCCATGAAGCCGCTCGTCCGATTGAAGCTTGGTCCAATATCTGCACCGAAGCGCCTCGAGCTGACATTTCGAAGGCTAACGATAAACCCACGACGCCACCACCGATAATTAGGCAGTCAATTGGGTGCGGAATGTGAGTCATACAATCGTTGTATTCGGGAGCAGAAGCGTCCGGTGTAATAACACGGAAGTGGATAGGACGCAGTTAGGTTACAGTCGACCATGTTAGATCATAGATTTGAATTAGACTAGTTCGTTGGTCTACAATGGACTGTGCATCTTGTTTGCTCGGTTCGAGAGACGGGTTGAGGCGATGCGGAAAACGTGAAATTCTTGGCGAGGATGGACGGTTTTCTTTGCGACGGCGGATCAAAGGTTCTTTACAATGTTCGGAAGTTCGCCGGCTACAATTTGCAACCGGGAGCTGCGCGGGCTGAGGAAAAGCAAGTTCACGAGATGTAAGTTTCAGGATGTTTTGGCGGGAATGGCATGACCAAAGTGACTTCCGAAAAGCTTGTTGAGTTGGTTCGCAAAAGCGAGCTGGCCACCGCTGTAGTCATCGACGCGGCGCTTGATGCGATCCGTGCCGAGAACGGCGGCGTGCTGCCTGGAGATGCGGCCGTCTTAGCCAAAGCGTTGCAGCACCATGAAGTGGTGACTCGGTGGCATTGCGACAAGTTGCTGCAGGGAAAGTACAAAGGATTCTTCCTGGGCAAGCATAAGTTGCTTGGACATATCGGCAGCGGCGGAATGAGCAGCGTGTACTTGGCGGAGCACATGATGATGCACACCAAGCGAGCGATCAAAGTGCTTCCACAAAGCCGGTTGGGGAAGTCGTCTTACCTGGCGCGGTTTCAACAGGAAGCGAAGGCCATCGCATCGCTGAATCATCCGAACATTGTCCGAGCCTATGACATCGACAACCAGGGAGATACGCATTACATCGTGATGGAGTACGTTGACGGCGACGACTTGCAAACGATGGTCAAAAAACATGGCCCGATGGCGTTTGACAAAGTTGCTGACTACATCGCTCAAGCAGCGCACGGGTTGCAGCATGCTCACGATGTCGGCTTGATTCATCGTGACGTTAAGCCCGCCAATTTGCTGGTTAATTCTGCGGGACGAGTCAAATTGCTCGACCTCGGGCTGGCTTTGTTCTCGGATGACAAGCAAGCTTCCCTAACAATTGATTACAACGACAAGGTGCTTGGGACGGCAGACTATCTAGCACCTGAGCAAGCGCTCAATAGTCACAAAGTGGATGCCCGAGCAGACTTGTATGGGCTTGGTTGCACCATGTATTTTCTGCTCACTGGCCAGCCACCTTTTCCGGATGGTACGATTGCGCAGCGTATTGCCAAGCACCAGGCGCAGATGCCAACAGATGTTCGCAAACTGCGCCCGCAATGTCCCGGCGAGCTCGAAGGCATTTGCGTGAAGCTGCTGCAGAAGGATCCAAAATTCCGCTACGTTTCCGCGACTCAAACCGCTGAGGTTCTCGAGACTTGGTTGGCGAAGTACAAGGCTGAGCGCGTTTTGCAAGCGGCGAATGGCGGCGGGGGCAGCTCATTGAATCTTGGCGACGAATCGGAGCCAGCCGCTGGATCAAAGCTCGGCTCGACAGTCGACACGGTTAGCAATCGAGCGGGTGATACAGTAACTGGTCGATCAGGAGACGGTTTGTCATTGTCGCCATCGGACAGCGGTGTGTTAGTGCGAGTGGACAAAAAGCTGACCGCTTCCGACTCGGGTAGCACGATTAATCTCGAAGCTGAAATCGGTAAGCGAACTCCGGCGAGCCGTGGGGGATCAAGCGCGAGCGGGGCGGCGTTCCCAGCGGCGGCAGGAAAAAGCGCGATAAAGCCCGGAGGGGGCGCTAAATCGGCAGGCGCGAGCGCTATTCGTCCTGGTGCTCCGGTTGCGAAAGCTTCTGTTGCAACGCCTATTCCGAAACAAGGTGCGTCGCGAGTGTTATGGATTGTTGGGTTGGTGGTGATGTTTTTCCTGGCGATCGCGCTTGGAGCGGGAATTGCCGTCTTTGTGCTTTCGAAGCCCGACATTTCAACGACAAATCCCGGTGCGTCCAATTCCGGTGTCTTAAATCCTGGTGTCTTAAATTCTGGTGCCTTAAAACCTGGTGCGCAAAACCTAGTGTCTTATATCCTGGCGTGATGCAGCAAATTGAGTTGGCGGCATCGGAGCGGGTTTGAGGCAAGCTGCGGATTATTCACGACTGGTCAAAGAGCTTCGCCTGAGTACAGCCGATCGGTCTAAAGTGCTAGTACAATATTAAGAGCGGCTGGTACTGCGCGACTCACTTATCTTGTCTTTCAGCTTCGCCAATTGGAATTACGAAAAGATGTGCTTTCCACCCGTGCGATGGATCAACTGTCAGCTCTCCAAAGTTGCATTTCGAACGATTGCGACGGCCATTCTAGTGGTTGGCGGGCTGTTCAGTTCACTCGCTTATGCCGGCATCACGCCCGAGCAACGTCGGCAACTGCAAGCCCTGCAAGCGAGCGCAACGGAAGCGGGCAAGTTCTATAAAGAAGGAAAGTTCGAAGAGTCAGCTGCAAAGGTAACGTCGATTCAGGCCGAGCTCCTCAAGTTGCTGGAAGCGAAAGATGCAGACTTGCAGAAAGAGTCGCGGCGAGTCTACACGATCTTGCAAAAAGCTCATGGGTTGTTGGAGCTGGAAGGTGCTGTGCTTGAACCGCTGCCAAGTTGGGACGAGCTAACGGCGGGTCCAATGAGAGCTCCGGTGGGCGGCGAATCAACGGTGAGTTTCAAAAGTGACATTGCACCTTGGATGATCACTTTATGCACAAATTGTCATATCAACAAACGCAGCGGCGATTTCTCACTGGCCACTTACGAAGACTTGATGAAAGGTTCCAAAGCGGGGCGAGTTCTGTTTGCAGGCAGCAAGCAAGGGAACCGTTTGGTTGAAGTCATTGAGACCGGCGACATGCCTCGTGGCGGAGGCGAAGTTTCTAAAGAGCAAATAGAAAAGTTACGTGTATGGATCGCAGAGGGTGCCAAGTTCGATGGACCTAACCCGAGCGCTCCGCTTGCGAGTTTCGCGCAAAGCGAGGCTTCTCCAGCGACCAGTGGTGGTGAGATGTCCGTGAAAAAGCCGACTGGTAAAGAGACTATTAGTTTTGCGAAAGACGTAGCGCCGATCTTGCGAGAGAATTGCAATGGCTGTCACATCGCCGGGCGACAAGCGTCCGGGAATTTGCGCATGGACACATTTACTCAGTTACTACGTGGTGGCGATAGCGGCAAGGTGATCACAAACGAAAATCCAGCAGTGAGTTTGATCATCAAGAAATTAAAAGGTGAAGAAGGGCAGCGGATGCCAGCTGGGCGGCCAGCATTGTCGCCTGAAAAGATCGAACTCATTTCGACTTGGATTCGCGAAGGTGCGACTTTCGATGGTAGCAGTGCTGAAGCAAATATTGAAGCAGTTGTGAATGAGGCGTGGGCTGGTCGCGCGACCCATGACGAACTGTTCAAGAAACGTCAGGAACGCGCGCTGGCTCGCTGGACCAAGGTTTTGCCGAACGATGAACCCACTTCGGCGTCCAGCGATCAAGTAATCGTGCTGGGCAATGTTCAACAAGGACGAATCGATGAGTTGCTCAAGCAAATGGATAAAGCGATCGTCGCCGCCAAGAAGTCGCTCGATGCGCCTGCTAACGAACCACTGGTGAAAGGTGGCATCGCCTTGTTTGTGCTTAAGAGTCACTACGATTACAGCGAGTTTGGGCGGATGACGGAAAGTCGAGAGTTGCCGCGCGAGTGGCAAGGGCACTGGCAAGCCAGTCCGTTGGACGTTTACGCCGTGATCGCCGATGACGCCGATGCGGACGAGAAGCAGCAGTCGGCTTTGGCGCTGCAGATGGTCGCCGGGGCTTATCTTGGATCGATGAACGACGTGCCGACTTGGTTTGCAGAAGGCGTAGCGAGGAACCTGGTTCTCACCGCCAATCGTCGTAGCGACACGCGCGTTAAAGCGTGGCAGCAGGCGTTGCCAAGCGCAGTACAAAAAATAGATAAGCCAGAAACGCTACTCGAAGAGCGACTTGACGAAGAGGCGGCTGGGTTGGTAGGCATGGCATTGACGAGTTACATGATGGATCGCGCCAATCGACGCCGGTTCGATGCCTTGTTGGTTCAACTGCGCGAGGGTAAGCCTTTTACTGAAGCAGCCACGATGACATTCGCTCCGCCGAAAGCCATCGTGAAAGCTTGGTTGGGTAAGTAGTGCGCAGGTAGGTGCACATGCAGCGACATCGCGCCAGAAACCGGCTCGCAATTGTCGGCCATTTTTGCTTGTTTTTAGCCAGCGAAAAATGGGCTTGGTATACGGCGGGGCGATACTTGCTTTTGCGTCCACTGCGATACCAAGCTATGATGGCGTCTCACTTGCCATCTCTACGAGAATCTGCTGATGACTCACCCGCCAACGACCATTCTTCCAGCCGCCAAAAACGATGTGACCGTTGGCAAGCGGCTCGCCTCGATTGATGCTTATCGCGGCTTGGTGATGTTTTTAATGTTAGCTGAAGTTCTCGAACTGTCGGGACTTGCACGTCACTTTCCGGGCAACCGATTCTTTGAGTGGGTACGTTTTCATACTACGCATGTTGAATGGGTGGGATGCTCTCTGCACGATATGATCCAACCCAGTTTTTCTTTTTTGGTGGGTGTGTCCCTACCTTTCTCGATTGCTTCGCGACGACAGAAAGGTGCCAAGCTGGGTTCGATGCTTCTCCATGCTTTCTGGCGTGGACTGTTGCTTGCGGTGCTCGGAATTGTGCTGCGAAGTTTGGGCAATCCGATGACGAACTTCACCTTCGACGACACATTGACGCAGATAGGACTCGGATACTTTCTACTGTTTTTGATCGCCCTCATGCCTCGCTGGACTCAGGTGTTGTCTGCGGTACTCATTTTGTTGGGGTACTGGGCGCTGTTCGCCTCCTGGCCGTTAGTTCCAGTCGATTTTGACTATCAAGCGGTGGGCGTTCCAAATGACTGGTCGCATTTGCTTGGCGGCTTTGCGGCCCATTGGAATAAGAACGTTAATCCTGCGTGGGCGTTCGACGTCTGGTTCCTCAATCTATTCCCGCGAGTTGAGGCCTTTAAGTTCCACGGCGGTGGCTATGCAACGCTTAGCTTTATCCCCACGCTCGCAACAATGACACTCGGCGTACTGGCAGGCGGCATCTTGGCAGGCGGAGTACTGGCATGTGGTACTTCGGCAGGTGGTGTTTCGGCTTCAAAGCGTTCGTATGGCAAGCGAACGATGGTTCTGATTTCTTGCGGGGCAATTCTGTTAGCCAGTGGGTGGGCGCTAGATCATTTTGGGATTTGTCCTAATGTGAAACGCATTTGGACACCTGCCTTTGCCCTGTTCAGCGGAGGAATCTGCTTTCTTTGGCTGGCCGCATTGCACGTGGTTTGTGACTGGTGGAAATGCCGCAGCTGGGCATTCCCATTCATGATCATCGGAGCAAATTCGATTTTGGCTTATGTGATGAGTTGGACGTTGGAGAAGCCGTTCAAAGAGATGTTACTTCGACACTTCGGCAATCGGCCGTTCTTAGTCCGTGGAGAGGCCTGGGAGCCGGTTTTGCTCGGCGCGTCCGTGCTTGCCATGATGTGGTTAATACTGTTTTGGCTATATCGACAGCGTATTTTTGTTCGCGTTTAGGGTTTGTTCGCTGAAGGGCTGGTATTTAACCTCGAGCTTCATTTTTCTAAATACGCCACTTTGCCTTACCCAGTTAACGTAGGTTGTGTAAACTTTCAAGCTGAAAAATTGTGATAACCGGCACTGGCGTTATAGCTGATGCAGGTATTCCTAACACTTGGAGGCTTACATCAATGAGAAAATTTCACTTTGTGGCTTTGCTAATGGTTGCGGGCGCTTTTGCCCCAGCTCATGCGCAATCGTTGCGCAGCGGTGGCTGCAGCGACTTATATGGCTCAACTCCTATTCCCCATGCCGACTCGACGACAGCCAAAGGGGACTCGCCACGCGTCCGGCTCATTTCGACTCACGTCGATGGCGACGCAACTGGACTTCCAGTGGGACTTTTCCGCAAGGGTGGATGCTCGCACGGTGGTTGCGCGGCGCCTATGCAGTTCGGTGCTCCAGCGGCCGCCTATTATCAATCCCCTGAAGTAAATTATTTCTCTGCACCAGTAGCGCGGAATTACCAAGCGCCGAGTTACCAAGCACAGAATCACCAAGCGCCGAGTTACCAAGCCCAGAGCTATACAGCACAGAGCTATACAGTACCGTCGTACCAGCACCAGGACTCTTCTTCGGTTGGGGACGGAAGTTGTAGCAATGCTGTTGTCGCTTACGGAAACACGATCCAAAGCAACTCGAGCGGTAACGGTGCGGTCGTCGTTCCAACAGAGCAACGTGCACTGATGGACATTGGCCCGATCAATTCCTACAAAGTCGTACTTGAACCGAAGTACTTTACTGAAACACGAGCGGTTAGCACGACAGAGTATCAGAACGAAACTCGCTACCGCACGCGTGTTGTAGCGCGCACTGTTCCAGTCGAAACGCAGGATTACAAGACGATCACAGTTATGGTTCCACGGTCGGAAACGAAGACGGTCGAGTATTCGGTGTTGGTTCCACAAACTAGCGAGAAGTCGGTCGAAGTCGTCGACACCATCCCCGTCTGGACTGAAGTCTCCGAACAGTACACTGTTAAAGTTCCCACAGTAGTCGATGTGCCTGAAGAGTACAAAGTTCGCGTGCCTCAGCTCGTGGATCAAGAGTTCACGTACACGGTTCAGGTACCCCAGACGCTTACCGAAACTCGCATGCACTCGGTCACGAATGCAATCCCTGTTACTAAAACTCGAACCGTGCAAACTTATCAACCTGTGACTCGCATGCAGTCGGTCACCAAAGATTACGGTCATTGGGAAGATCGAGTTGAAGAGGTCGTCGTGGCAGCACCTGCGATCAGTTACGATTCGAACGGCTACGCAGCTCCTGCACACTATGGAGCTCCCGCAGCGATGTATTCGAATGGTAACGCCCAGGGCTGCGGCAGTAGCGCTGGAAGTGGCGGCTGTAGTTTAGGTTGCCGTGTTGGGAATCATCACGGATGCGGACTGTTCCGGAGCGGCGGATGTGGCGTGTCCTCAGCCGGTTGTGGTGTAGGCTGTGGTTCTGCAAGTTGTGGTGGCGGATGTGGAGCGGGCGCTGCAGGTTGTGGCTCCGGCACCTCTGGTTCAGCAGCTTACGCTGTCAGCCAAGCCGTCTATGGTGCTTCGACAGCGTGCGGGTCAGCGCGCGATGCTTATGGCTACAGTGCTCCTGCCCAGTTCGGCAACTCTGTAACGCAAACCGTTTCTCGCCGCGTATGGGTCCCTAACGTTGTGACTGAAGAAGTCGCCGTGACTGAAAATGTCGCTCAATCACAAGAAGTCGCCTACACTGTTTTCGAGCAGAAAACGGAACAGATTCCGTATGACAGCACCTATTTGGTTTATCGTCCAGAAAATCGAACAGGCACCCGCAAGGTAGTGAACTACGTCGAAGAAACGCGTACACGAAACCGCAAAGTTGTGCAGTACAACGATGAAGCGCGTACGCGAACTCGGAAGCAATTGAGTTACAAGCAAGAGACTCGTACAGAAACGGTTCCTGTCGTGAGTTACACGACTGAGAAGCGTACCAAGGATGTCACTTACACGTTCAACGTCCCTGAAACGAAAGTCGAGCCATTCACGTCGACTCGTTTTGAAACGGTGAATGAAGAAGTCAGCGAAGAGTACACAGTGACTGTTCCGGTTGCAACGATCAAGGAAGTTCAAGTTCAAGTTTGTCGCATGGTCCCCAAGTTGGTACCAGTCACGATTTATCCTTCTGCCGCTGGTCAACAACAATCTGGTGGAGTCGGCTGTGACAATTGTGGTGCTGCAGTTGGACCAGC
>JANPLP010000632.1:0-5077 GCA_031426595.1 Planctomycetia bacterium
CTTCGAACGCGAAATCCAGCGCGTCGACTGCTAAGCAAGGTTTCCATAGAGTTGGAACAATCGCGACTCCTGCGGCTTCGAGCTCACGCAGATACGACTTGTCTAAATTCCATTTCACGACGTCAAGCGGATTGGCTAGCCGAGTTCCGATTTGTTCGATCTGTTCGAGTACGGTGATAAACGATTGTGGCGATTTGAAGTAGTCCCACGGCGAACGGATGACAACGACGTCGTAAGCCAGCCAGTCCACATTTGCTTTCTTCCACGATACTTCTTCGACGGCCCATCCCAAATCTTGAAGCGGCCGATAGGTGAGACTGTCAGAACAAAAGAACCCTTCAAGGCTATCCATCGTCAAATAGGCGCAGCGAAGTAGTCGAATCATGAAATACCTTGGAACACGCAGAGGGCAGAACTCGTACAAGTTTCCGACCCATTCTTCTTTTCGCCAAGGGGTGGGAGCGCTGCTTACGAGCCATCTCGAGCAAAGCCAAGTTTGCGCTTTCAGCAGTCCTCAAAGGCTCTGAATCGACCAGATTCGCCCACAGTTCCAGGGGCGTTGGTTGTATGACCGCGCGTCCAGCTATGCGTCCGCGCTACCACAGGCTTGTGGTTCCGCACGCGGACTGAGTTTCGCCATTCTTAGCTGTGCGCATCAGGATCAGCCTTGCGAACCCGTGGCCATTCCGCCGTCTCAATAGCGCAACCGAACCGGTGTGGAACGGTTGCGTTTCAGGCCCCCCTGAAGCTCTGCTTGGCCTTCCAGTAGATCGGCAACAATGGAGTCTTAGACGGAACATGCTAAAAATCAGAATTCAATTGGTCGCAGGTTTTCTCACATGTGGTTCGAAGCGTTTCATGGTGAGCTTATAAGCGGTCAAGCGGGGAGCGTAACCCTCGGTCGAAAACCAGCCGAAGCGAGAATTCGGCTGGAGGCAATCCCCACGCGTTCAGACTCATTCATTCTTTAAGGGACTGACCGCTTCTGCTGCATCGTTACGATTCTTCTGTAAAGATCTAGCTGAATCATCCGAAGCTGAGGTGTCCTCAACCGAATTTGCACGCAGTGAAGTTGCCGGAGCACTTGGGGTGTAAGGAGCCGCGGCTGACGTGTCGGCGTTTCCAGCTTGCGCGGCGTCGGTTGCTAAGGCACTGCCGTACTGACCGAACAGCCCGCCGTGGAATTGGAGCTCGGGCGTTTGCAAACCCGTATCAACAGACGGTTGATGGTGGGCACCACCACTGCAGGCGCAGTAGTCCGGCGAATAACAACCTTGGCAACCCGTTTGGTTGATTGAAGGAGCACAAGGACCAACGGGCACCTCATGAAAGCTGGGGTAACCGTTGCCCTCAGCCGCTGCGGCACCGCATTGATATCCCCGATACCAAGCTGCGATGGCTTCTTGGCCTTCGCAACTCTGATACTTAGAACTCCAGTAACAAGGTGGTGGGACGGCGGGGAGTTTGCAACCACGACCCGTCGAGGCTTCGTAGAACCCTTTCTTGTATCCCTTGGCATAATCGCTGCCGAGATCCCAACGCTGCTTCCAATCATTGCAGGTCAACCAAGAAATCTCTGCACGCGTCTTGTTTGCTAGACAGTACTGGGCATCTTGCAATCCAGCACCCGTCGCGCAACCAATCGAGCTTGCCACCATCAGGCAACATAGGTGCCCGGTGACCGCGCGGGCTGAGAAAATGCCAGTCCATGATATCTTTGATAACATTATGCTCATCCCTGAGTTAGCCCCGCGCTACAAGTCAGGTAAATCCATTCACCTGAAATCTCGTCAGTGCGGCTAGTCGAGCCTCGCTTTTGCGAAGTTCGACTCGACGATGTGGTTTCAGGACGTAGCATCGACAAAGCTGAAGAGGTGGCTAAGTGATTCTGCAGTAGCCCGCACAGGACCAATAAATCGGTTGTTCGGAACGACAGCGACCAACTGTGCAACCGCTAAAGTTGAACGTGGAGGATCATGCGCTAGCTGTTATCATCGTTAAAGTTACTCGTATAACCTTCCGGATCGCTAAAGCTTAGCCGCTAGAGCTTTCCAGCTGTTTTCCCTTTGCTTCCACCTTCAACGCCAAGTCCCACTTCACAGTTGAATTCTCACCCAGCGTGGACTAGTCTAGAAGCTTCGCGAAGATAGCTTCTTAACTTTGTTGCCGAGTCACGATAATGCTGATGCTATGGCCCATTTTGTGGATTTTGGCGATGGTCGTGCTGATCATGGCAACCATCATCGCTGGGATGCGGGAGAAGAAAGTTCGTGCTAAAACCGCCCCTCAGGGGATGCAGCCTATGCAAATGGGTCAGGATGATGCCGTCTCGCTCGACGGCAACGTCGACAGCTTTGATGATGGGTTTGGGAACGCCGACAGTCTCGGCGACGATCCCTTCAAATAAGCAATTTGTCCAATCTAGCAATTTTGTTCGATCTGTTTTCCTTGTCGCGAGATAGTAGGATGTGCAGGCAATCGGCTTGTTGTTTTCTCCATGGACGAAAACCGAGTTCCGCTTGCTCAGTTTGGGGACTTCTTTCTTCAAAAACGCCGCTCAGTGGATCGCTTCGACAAAGGGTGCGCTGTTTTCAATTCTTCGTTGCCCGTCGCCCGACTTCAGTCCTGTTCGAAGCTGCTCGACTAGCCTATACTGGCCGAAATTTTGTGTAGTTAGGGTCTTTTTCGGCTTGGAGGATTCGTGACGCTGTCTCGCTCGACGCAAATCGCCCACTTGGCACTTGAAGATGGAACTGTCTTCAAAGGTATCTCCATCGGTGCTTCCGGAGAAACGACCGGCGAAGTTGTTTTCAATACCTCGATGACCGGTTATCAAGAAATCTTGACCGACCCAAGCTATCGCGGCCAAATCGTTACTATGACATACACCGAAATCGGTAACTATGGTTGTAATGAAGTGGATGTTGAAAGCGACCGCCCGCAGGTGTCAGGCTTCATCGTTCGCTCCGAAAGCCGACTGCATAGCAACTATCGATCATCCGAGGGTTTGACCAATTATCTGCAACGCAACAACATAGTTGCCATCGCTGGTATCGATACCCGTTCGCTGGTCCGCTTGATCCGCAACACAGGGGCGCTGAAGGGAGTCATTTCATCGATCGATCACGATCCAGAATCCTTGGTCAATAAGGCCAAGCAAAGCCCCAGTTTGGTTGGCAGAGACTTGGTTCGTGAAGTTATTCCTGAGCGTGCACGGCAATGGAATGAAGCCCTTTACCAAATCGAAGCCAATCGCTCGGGAACCGTCGAGGGAAGCCCTTCGAAGCCCCATGTCGTTTGTCTCGACTTCGGGATGAAGTGGAACATTGCTCGCCATCTTTTTGATCGCGGTAATCGAGTCACGATCCTGCCGGGAACCGCCACCGCCGCAGAAGTCATGCAACAGAATCCTGACGGAATTTTTCTTTCGAACGGCCCTGGTGACCCCGAACCGCTGACCTACGCGATCAGCACCATTCGCGAACTAGTCGGCAAAAAACCGATGTTTGGAATTTGCCTCGGGCACCAGTTGCTCAGCCTCGCCTGCGGTGCCAAGACGTTTAAAATGAAATTCGGGCACCGCGGCGCGAATCAACCCGTGCTAAACACAGATAGCGGTCGTATTGAGATCACCTGTCAGAATCATGGCTTTGCAGTGGATGAAGAAACCTTGCCAAGCACGCTCCGAATTACGCATCGTAATTTGAATGACAACACGATTGCTGGTGTCAGCCATAGGACGGAGAAAGCGTTCAGTGTGCAATATCACCCCGAAGCATCCGCCGGACCGCACGACAGCCAATACCTGTTTGACAATTTTCAAAAGCAGCTCGGGAAGTGATTACTGAGAGCTCAATTCGCGGTTGCATCGCGTTAGTAATTCATCGATCCATTGCTTCGATGAGTTACTGTTGATCACTCGACCAACGACCTGCGTCGGGGATATGCGACCGATCGATGGATCGCGGCTGTCCAGGGATAAAGGCAAGTTGTCTCCCATCACAAAGTAACCCGCGTGCGCGGTCGCGTGCTCAGTTTCAGATACGTGCCTCAAGCGATCGTGTTTCGGACCCAACCATAGATCGCGTGCCACCATCGCGCGGCTGATTGCGATCTTTGCTTCATTTCTGATCGACACAATCGGTTGTGATGGCGTGTATTTCGAGTCACTTAGCGATCCGCTTTCGCGCGTCGATACTTGCTCTTCGCTCAGCGCAAACTGCCAATCATTTGCCTTGGTCGATACGAGTAATCTTCCATCGCAAACCGCTACCACGACACAGCGCGTCGCGGGAATCCGAATCGTTGAATCAACGATGGATGGGTTTGAGTCCCACTTGTTTGTATGAACTCGATCCGTATCGCTGACGATTTCTGCCGCGACCTGAATCGCGATGGGGCCAGATGGTGCAAAGACGTGTATTGACCAGGGAGCTCGCGCAGGTTCGGCCAAATCAACCGCTACCAAGTAATCGCTGATCTCGTGTAATGTTGCAGTGCTGTTTTGGTTACAAGGATACTCGTCGACCAGCCAACTTGCGATCAGCTCTTGTAGTTGCGGATCGCGGCCTGGCCGAGCGTACCGGAACTCAAGTTGCTGAGTCGCTGACAATTGGCATTGTGATTGTTCAGCGATCTTCTCAATGTGCGCGGCCTGATTGCTTGTGGAATCGCAAACCCACCAGTGGCTGTGAACATCGCGAGGAAAGCGACCAATGGGAATGCTCACATCGGCCAACTCCTTCGCCGTTTTCTGAAGCTTGACACCATCGATCCACGCCTCCCCGTCGCGCAGTTCCAATTGCTCGCCGGGCAATCCCCATACACGTTTGGTAGTCAATTGAGTCGATAAGTTACTGTTTTCCTTAGTTTCTTTTTTTGGGGTCGCATAAACAACCACGTCGAAACGTGCTGCCAGCGAATCCGCTTTAGTACGAACGATCTCAACGACCTCTCCCGGCTTGGCATTAGGTTCAATGTTGCTTATGGCTCCGCAGGCGAAGCAGCGAGTTGGCAGGTGAGCATCGAACGCATCGATCGCATTCGCTTCACTGTTTCCACACCGGGGACACTGAGC
>JANPLP010000633.1:0-5862 GCA_031426595.1 Planctomycetia bacterium
TCACGCCCTTCGCAAAGCCTCAGCGCGTGCCACCCAAATACGATCAAACCTAAAATTTGAGCTGGAGCGAAGCACTAGACCGTGGCGGAAGCGTTTTTTTCAGAATAATTCTCTCAGTCGCCAATAAACTTGGCCGCGGGTACGAACAACTCCCCATGGACAGCAAGGCCCTTGAGAGGCAGGGTCGACGGATCAGTCGACTGCGGGATGCTGGCCTGAACGAAATCACAAGTTTTGAGTCGGTTTTTGCGGACAAAAACGGGGCTCAGGTCAACTCAATTGAGTCGGAGGATACGGGAATGTTCAAGAAAGTTTTGATCCTATCAGCAGTGGGTGTGGCCAGCACAGTAGCGCTAGCTAGCACAGGGGCTTGGAGCTACATGCGGACCGGCATTCGCACCGCCGGTTCCGCCGTGCGCGACAGTGTGCCCATCGACTGGGAAATCAAGCGAGCTCGTCAGATGATCGAAGATCTGAAGCCCGAGATCGCACAGAATCTGCAAGTTGTAGCGCGCGAAGAGGTCGGCGTGCAGCGGCTCGCATCGGAAATTAAGGCGAAAGAGCAACTGCTCAGCAAGAGTCGCGGCGACATCATGCGGCTCAAGGGTGATCTTGAAAGCGGCTCGGTGCGCTACGTGTACGCTGGTCGCAGCTACAGCGAAGGCCAAGTCAAAGAGGACCTTTCGAATCGCTTCAAGCAGTTCCAAGTTCATGAGGAGACGACCAACAAGTTAAGCCAGATTCTGGTGGCTCGCGAAAAGAACCTCGACGCGGCTCGTCGTAAACTCGACAGCATGCTCGCGGCGAAGCGCGAGTTGGAAGTAGAAGTTGAGAACCTGCAAGCTCGTGTAACGATGGTTGAAGTCGCTCAGACCTCCAGCCCCGTTTCGCTAGACGATAGCCACCTCAGCAGCACTCGTCAGTTACTCGACGACATCCGAACTCGGATCGATGTCGCTGAACGGATGGTTGCCAGCGAAGGAGCTCTCGAAGGCACAATTCTGCTCGACGAGCCAGCTTCAGAAAATCTGCTCGACGAAATCGCGGACTACTTCGGTGAAGGCCGAGCTGAGGTTGAATCGCTGGTTAGTTCCGAAAGTGAGTAATTCGCCAGGTTCAGAGCGGAAAACTAATTCCATACGACAACTGGCTACGTTTAAAAACTTGTGATGAATTGCTTCCGGGCCTGACGCCGCTGACCACGTGCGCCAGGCCCGGTTCGTTTTTTAGTGCGGTAGGTTTTTTAGTGCTATTGGTTGCCGCGCTGCGGGCTTTTAGGTTCGCGCTGCGGGCTTTTAGCTTACAGGGCCATTGGTTGTAGACTGCGGGCAGGAGTCTTTCGGCTGCCGATTGCAGTTTTCTGTGGGGAAAATCAAAGACTCGCCTTCCTGCAGCGAAGACTACAATGGCTCTTGAACTTATTCAGATTCAAACATCGCCACTTCAAACCACGAACTGGAAACGGTTCGTTTGGATCGCGAGGATTAAAACATGAAGCACTACTCCGCGCTAACTCGCAGCACCCAGGCCGTCGGCTTGCAAGCGGTGGGGCTGACTTCGGGAGGGAGCACGAAAGAGCAATCCTCCGACACGGTCAGTCTGCCGCGACGTGTGTTGTGGATCGATGGCATTGGTGGCTTTTTGTGCTGCGATCAGGACGAACTGGTGCTCGGCCAAGCGATCAACGGTAGCTTGGCAGACTTAGGAATTGTCGGTGATCTCAGTCGTCAGGCGGCTGCGATTCGGCGCAGTGGTGAGGACTACTTGCTTCAGCCGCTGCAGCAGATGTGGCTCAATGATGCACCCGTTGATCGACCTCAGTTGCTTCGCGACGGCGCAGTGATGCAGCTCGGTCGCCGGGTCCGAGTCGGGTTTTCAAAGCCCAACCCGCTGAGTGCGACCGCGCGACTGGATCTGCTGAGCTTAAACAAATGGAAGCCCAGCGTGGATGGCGTGCTGCTTCTATCCGATTCATGTGTGATTGGGCCCAATCCTGGGAGCCACGTGAAGTGTCCCATGTGGAAGCACGAGCTGCTGATGTTCCGCTTGGGGACCGGTTGGTGCTTTCGAACGCTGGTGGAAGTGGATGTGAACGGTAAGAAGACTCAAGGACAGATTCCAATCACTTCGGGGATGCGGATTCGAGGCGACGATTTTTCCCTCAGTGTGGAGTAGAGGCCGCATAGTAAGCTGCCCCGTTTCGGCGACTGTGGATCGAAAAACCTGCAAGATTGCAAAACGCGCCTTAACGCAAGCCTTTTCAAGCCAATAATCAAGCTCAGTGAGCGAAACCTAATTAACCGAACTTGTCGTCAAACAGATCTTGTTGCTGTCTAATTGAGGATCGAACCCGTCATGATCCAACTTTTGCGAAACAAAAAAAACGAACTCAACGCGACAGCTCAGCCCGTCCATGAACAGGTAAAAGCCATGAAGTTTGCATATGGAAACGGCGACAAACCCTTAGATGGCTTCACGATCAAACGCGGAGTGGGAGCGGGCGGTTTCGGCGAAGTTTACTTTGCCATAAACGACGCGGGTAAAGAGGTCGCACTCAAACAGATCCAGCGCAATCTCGACGTCGAAGTTCGCGGTGTGAAACATTGCTTGAATCTGAAGCATCCGAACTTGATCAGCTTGTATGACATCAAATTCGATGCGCACCAGCAGGGTTGGATCGTCATGGAGTACGTCTCCGGATGCAGCCTGCGCGACGCTATGGAACAGCATCCTCAAGGCTTGCCGACGGACGAACTGAATCGCTGGTTCGGCCAGTTAGCCGCTGGCGTCGCGTACCTGCATGACCATGGCATCGTACATCGCGATTTGAAGCCTGCCAACATTTTTGAAGACGAGGGGATCGTCAAAATCGGCGATTACGGGCTGTCGAAGTACATTTCGTGTTCACGGCGAGGAGGCCAGACGGAAAGCGTGGGCACGTTCCACTACATGGCTCCGGAGATCGGTAAAGGTGAGTACGGCAAGGAGATCGATATCTACGCGATGGGCGTCATGCTGTACGAATTAGCGACCGGAACCGTCCCCTTCGACGGCGAAAGCACTCAAGAGATCATTATGAAGCACCTTACGGCAGATCCCGATCTGACGCGAGTGCAGGAACCGATCCGTAGCGTTGTGGCTCGAGCATTGCAAAAGAACCCCGCGGCTCGCTTTAGCGATGTGCGGGACATGGTGCGGCCACTGGGAATGGAAGTCGACGATCGCTATTTGCTGGTACGCACGAAATTAGAACAGTTGCCGCCGGTTGTAAATCACCCTCTGCATCAGTCGCCGCAGGCGGGGCGATTCGCGCACACGGCGGCTCATGGACATGCGAACGCTGCTCAGCCTAAGGCTTCACCGAATGCAAAGTCGCCCCAAGGATCGCCGAACTACGCAGCCAACTATGCGGCACCAGCGGTACAAGTGGCTCGTTATGAGGAGCCGATTGCACGCAGCTTGAAGCAGGGTTGGTTGGGGATCAATCGTTGGTGGGGCGAGTTAAACCTGCCGCCGGTTGCTCGCTTTATCTTGCTGGGTGTCATCATTATGGCATGCGTGCTCAATGCAGGCTGGTTGATCACGGTATTGGTTATGGGGTTGGTGTTCTATGTCCCTTATTACGCAATTTGGTGGGTGGCAAAAGGGCCGACTCCGCCCAGCGTTCGCCAACCAAGCATGCCATTGCAGGTGGCCGCTCGTGAAGTGCCAGCGGCTAAGAATTATCAAGCCCAAGTTGGTCACCCTCTGGTGGGCCAGCCGCGAGTTGTGAACCCCACACCGCCGGTTCTCCCGCGCCCTGTTGCTCGCAATCGCCAGATGACGTTGAAGCAGTGGCGAGTTGCAAAGCGCAGCCAACTGGCTCAAGTTAAACGGGGCTCGGTTTGGAGCGAAGTGACCGGCAGTTGGCTGGGAGCGGCTGCAGTTATCAGTGTGTTTAGCGCTCTCGCGGCAACCTTTCAACTGGGTTCGGGCCAGCAAGTGCAACCGCTCTTCATGGGTATGATTTGGGTAGCGCTTGTATCATTGTTGACCGCTTGGATAGCAATCGGGCTCGGCAAACGCTGGCAGCGTGAAGAAGGGGACTGGGCGATACGCAGCTTTGTTCAGTTAACGGCTGGTTTCGCCATCGGCTTTGTCGCTTATTTGCTCAGCAATTACCTGATGGTGCCTTGGGACCAGATCACGCAAGAGCGAATGGGTGAGTTGCCAGTCGCACGCTGGAATGGTTTCTTCGGTGAAAACAGCCAGCCGCTGTTGCCTGCCTTCCTCGCTTACTTCCCACTGATGATGGGAAGCATCCAGTGGTGGCGGCAAGTGGATCCACTTCGTCGCTCGCGATTCAGTTTTTGGTCGGTCATTTGGAGTGTTTTAGTTGCTAGCCTCGTGCACTTGGTGATTCCTTTCCCACAGCCATGGAATGCCATCATGGCAGCAGGAACATCGATTGCAATTCAGTTAGCGAGTCCTTGGATTAACTCCAACGAACGCTTGCAAATGCAGGAAGTTGCGTAACTTTCTCGCTGCAGAAATTGAGAAACCAGCGATCGCGATAGCTTGCGATAGCGACAAATTAGTAATTGCCAGGTATCTGACCCAGCTTTGTTTGGTAACGGTCTTAGAAGCTCTGAGGAGCAATAGTTATGAACGAACACTCATCTCTTTACAGGCAAGTTAATGGGTCGCCATCTGGCAGGTTCTCAATGAACAGGTTGACAGCCGGCGGCTTGTGTTGGATTGCGCTCTTGGCGTTTGCCGTTGTGGCCACACCGCTGCATGTTCGGGTCGTCTTTGCTCAAGAAGTGACGGAAATCACCGTTGCGGCAGCGGAGCTTGGTGAACCGCCGGCTCCTCAGCCGCGACCAGCAAGCGAGATTGCCAGCGGAGTTGTAGTGGAGGCCAGTGACGCGGCCGCTCAAGTTACCAGTGAAGTTACCAGTGAAGTGGCCAGCAATGCGGAAGTCGGGGAGCTTCCCTCATCAGACGAGTCGCAGACGCAAACTGGGGCTGAGGCCGCTGCACAAACTCAACCATCCGCTGTAGAAGACTCCGTGCGGACGCTTTCCGTTGAACCGGGCGTGAAGCCAATCCTCCCTGATGATCGGCCAGCCTGGGTAGGCGCGTCCCCTGATTACAGCTCGACGCAACATTACCTTTATGTAGGATCGCTGCCCACGAGCGAGGAGAGTGACGCCGACGAAGCCCTTGATGCACCCTTGCTAGCAGCGGTTCGAAACTACATTGATCAGGAAGTTGTCAATGAACATGGCGCAGCGTTCCAAATGCCCGTCGATGCCAAGTTCATTCGCAAGAATTTGATCGATGATTCCAATGGCTACGTATGTGAGTTGTCGACCAGCCAAGGTCCGATGTATCAGAAGTGGGTTACTGTTCGTGTCACTCCGGAGCAACGCGAATTGTTTCAACGTTGGCAAGTCGAAGCCGCTCAGCGCAAGCGGCTGGCACCCTTGGGCGTTGGGCTGCTGTCGGTGCTGGCTCTCGTTTCGGCATCGCACTTGGTGCTGCGTCGAAGGCACCGGCCAGCCCCTCTTCCTGCTGCGAATCCAGCCCAAGTTTTGCCCCCGGTGGCTGTAAAACGATCGTTTGCAAAAACGCTTTTTAAGACCGCGATTTTCATTGGATTCTTGATGCTGCCGCTAGTACTCCTTTTGTCAGCGCTGGTCCCTACACAGGTCAAAGTACATCGCAGTGCGCCTCAACACATGCAATTTGAGGGCGAATTGCAAATGGGCCGCGAATCCGCCATCGAAGTAAACCTCCCTAACTTGCATAAAGAGATCCGAATCGACAAACTAGAAGGCGGGCGAAGTATCATTATTGAACATAAGAGCGGTCGATGAG
>JANPLP010000634.1:0-2332 GCA_031426595.1 Planctomycetia bacterium
ACGATCAACTCTAAAATCCAATGGGAACAGAGCACTAGGCGTGCCACCCTAACTAACTTTTAACTACTAACTTCTCACCGATACCCATCCAGCGATCCCGTATACGCGTTCGCGTTGCTCGAACGATAAACGGGCGGTACTGCGGTCCCTTGACCCATCTGAGCATTCCACTGAACGAGGTCGACCGTCGACAAACCCGTCGAGTCGGGCAACGTGAACGCGGTCGTCTGCGCGTTGCTGGCTTGATTGATCAAGTACAACCCCACGTCGATCGTAAACGACATCGTGGGACCTTCATCGGGTTGCAACTGCACAATCACCCGATGCGGCAAACTCCCTTTGATCGCTGAATAAAACTCATGCTCACTCTGCTGAGCTCGCGCGACCAGCTTGCCAGACTGATCGTACAGCACCGTTTCTTCGACCGCTCCCGTCGACGGTGCAAATACGACTACGCGGCGATACGAACCTCGCGGCGAAGGGATCAGCGACCGCACCTCCAGCTTGCCGTCAGTCCGCACGAGCGGTCCTTCATGCTCAAACGTCGGATCGAACTCCACGATTCCTAAGGCTTCGCGCAGCCACAGCGGCGACACAGGCAAAATGCGACGCGGCCCAGGCTGCGTTTCAAAGTCATCATGTCGCGCGAAATAAAGGGTCGCCGGAGGAGGCGTCTGAGTTTGCAACCAAAAGATCTCCGAATTGCTTCCCGCCGCTAGTGCCGTCCCCAATACCCGAGAACCCACGTAAGCCTGCAAGCTAAAATTATGCGGTCGCTCCCACTGCATGTTTCCGCTCAGCTTCGCCATGATGTCGGGACTGGAAATGGTCAGCGTATTCGACTCGATCCGCTCAATCGCCAAACTCTGATTGGCGTGCGTCATCAGTTGCTCAAGCGTCGGCGTCTGACTGAAAACGACCGGCGGAGCGAACTCGGAAATCGTTCTGCGCCGCGCACAAGTCGCACCACTGCAAACGAAACACAAGCACAGCAGCCACCATCCGACCGCCACTTGCCTAGCCAGTGCTCTGCACCCTTTACAGTTTATGGCTCTGCTCCCATTGGATTTTAGAGTGGATCGTTGCTGGGTGGCACGCCCTGAGGCTTTGCGAAGGGCGTGGCAAATGACTCGCAAATCACGCCCTTCGCAAAGCCTCAGAGCGTGCCACCCTAAAATCCAATGGGAGCGAAGCACCAGGCACAGCCGCCTCCATCGAAGGTGTTTGTCGAACTGCATCGTGCGAACGTCCTTGTCCCACTTAGTTTTTATCAGCCACCGGCACTCACACTGTTCGTTACAAAGTCGGACCCAGGAAGCGCAGCCGCTAACCCCGGGGCCATTACCATCCGCTCAAACAGCTCGCGGCCAGTGCCGACGACTCAACTACTGCGTTTAAACCTCAGTGAACAGCAACGCATTCAACTGCGTTTGCAATCCTTCTAACAAATCCGGCGATACAACCGCAACAGGAACCGCCCACTGGCGACCATCCGTCGGGTAAACGAGATTCCAAACAGCAGCATTGGGCCGACCTTCATCGGCTTCGCCGCTCTCTTCGTCCACTAACACACGCCGACGGCACAGCAGCAATGCCAACAAATAGGCAAGCGATTCAGATCCCGGACGCGCCTGCAGCTCCGTCAACGTGTCAAGCAGCACGCCGATCGGCGCCGGATGAAGCTTCTTCGCCACCGCCTCAGGCATTTTCGAACGCCACCAACCCACCGATTTCGGCGGCGGCCCGGTCCAAGCGGCGGCTGCGATATCGTGGCGAACAACTTCATTGCCTTCACCGATCACCACCGAATAGAACGCTTCCCCAGCCTTCAGAGGCTCACCCGTCACCACGCATTTCCGAGTGCATTTGCCGACTGAAAAATCCGTTTGCACCAGCCGGGGTCCTCGTAAGAAATTAGCAGTTAGACGCAAGAAGCCAGCGCTTGGTCACAGTCTATTTTTAGGGTGGCACGCCCTGAGGCTTTGCGAAGGGCGTGGCGAATATCGCTCAATCACGCCATTTACAGAGCCGCAGGGCGTGCCACCCAAAAACGATCAACCCTAAAATTAATGTGGACAGCTTACTCGCCACTACCTTCTAACTTCTCCCACCTGAACGATGCAATGCGAAGATTTTGTTTAACCGGCGCGAAAACGACTTTTTGCTTCGACAAATTTTGCTGAGCACTTACAATCGGATTTCAGTCAGTAAAGCTGCTTGCTGCCGAATATTACTAAGTTGTAATAAAACTTGGCGATCCGTTTGAAAAGTCAAACTGCTTGTCATTTACCGAAAAGCCATCGCCAGGCCCCCAGAAACCAACAAAACGGAT
>JANPLP010000635.1:0-3707 GCA_031426595.1 Planctomycetia bacterium
CCCTTCGCAGAGCCTCAGGGCGTGCCACCCAAATACGATCAACCCTAAAATTAAGCTCTAACGCTGCACTAGTTAAAAACCGTTTCACAGCGGCAATGTTAACTGCAAACGGTGTTTTCGACGACTACAACTGAAAACGCTGGACCCGGTGATTCATCGTATCCAGCACATGCAGACGACGCTTCGAATCGACAATCAAAGCCCACGGATTCATAAACTGCCCAGGCGCTTTGCCCGCCGACCCCCAAACTTCCAGTAGCTTGCCGTCGGGGGTGAAACGCTGAATGCGATGGTTTCCGAACTCTGCGATCAGGAGAGTGCCGTCAAAATCGAAATCCATCCCGTATGGATACTGCAGCTCGCCAGGTGCGGAACCGGCATTCCCCCAGATTCGTTCGAGCTTAGGTACGGGGCTCTCGAGGCTGAAGACTTGGATTCGATGATTGCAGGCATCGGCGACCCACAGCAGTCCCGTTTTGTCGATCAGCAGAGTTTGGGGTCTAGAGAACTGCCCAGGTTCGTTCCCCTGCGTCCCCCAGCGTCGAACGAACTTCCCAGCCGGATCAAACTCTTGAATCATATCACTTTGGCCGTAGTGACCTACCAGAAAATGGCCGTTAGCAGCCTGGATGGTGTCGGTCACGAATTGAAACTGTCCCGGCTCGTCGCCGTTAACGCCTCCGATGGTTCGCGATTCGTCCAGTTGCCCGTCGCGGGAGTAAAACAAGACGCGAAAATAATGTGTGTCGGATACAATCACTTGACCATCAATCCCGATCGCCATTCCTAGGGGCTTGCCCTGCACAATCATCGGCGTTTTCCATCCGCGGAGAAACTTCCCGTCGGTATCAAAGACTTGCACACGACCGGTCAAGTCAACGATGTAAATGTGATCCTTCTCGTCGATCGTCAAAGCGCGCGGCTTGAATAACAGACCGTCGGAAGCGACCCCACGGCGGCCCCAAACTAAATCAGGTAGACGGTCAGCGCCCACCTGAGGCACACAACCACTGAGCGTGCAAAGCCCCAGTCCGGAAAGCCCCAGTCCAGAAAGCCCCAGCGCAGAAAGCCCCAGCGCTGTGCCGGACGATGCTAACCAGCGACGGCGTGAACAGTGGTCGATGGGAAGTTGCTTTTGACTGGGCGGAAAAATTGGATTCATCATCGTTTGACCACCACGAGAAATTTCGTCATGGATCGACCACTAAAGCCGGTCATATCAGGTGAAGGCAATGGGAAGACTGGCTGCGAACCATTATAGTAGCGTTATAGCCCAACACGTGAGCAGCATAAACGATTCGGATTGGACGAATGCCCAGAATCCTGGAATGGAAGAATAGCGAAGATCCTCGTGACATCGTGCATGTCACCGTTCAATCTTTGGTCGAAGGAAAACTGGTTGCAGTTCCTGCGGAAACTGCCTACCACGTGCTTGCCAGCGGCTTGAATCCGGTCGCAGTCGAACAGTTAATGCAACTTCCTGGCCGCGCCCCACAAAGACCGCCTTGCATCTTCTTGCGTTCTTCGCAGGAAGCCCTGGATTACTCACCGACGATGTCGCTGGTCGCTAACCGTATCGTAAATCGCGGCTGGCCAGGTCCGCTGGTGATTCAATTGCCAGCCTCCGATCCAAGCAGCTTAGCGAATCAATTGCCGCAAAGCGTTCGCGAATCGCTACTCGTCGACCAGCGGTTCCTGTCGCAACGCGTTGCTGCGCATCAAGCCATCTCGCAAGCCATGCGTTTACTCCCTGGTCCGCTCGTCGCTGCCCCGCTCGTCGACGCCTCGGGCGCGGCAGCTTGTACGGCCAAGCAGGTCGAAGAGTTAGCCGGCCATGGACTCGCTTTAATTGTCGATGATGGTCCAACGCACTTCGGTGGATTTGCGACAGCGCTTCGCATTCATGACAACTGTTGCCAAGTTATCAGCTCTGGAGTGCTTGATCAGAGCGCGTTAACTCGCTTGGGACAACTGACCGTGTTATTGGTCTGCACCGGCAACACTTGCCGAAGTCCGATGGCCGAAGCGCTTTTGCGAAAGCTGATTACGGAGCGGTTTGCCAATCAGTTTTCCGAAGGCCAGCCCGCCCCGGCTGTGGCCATCTCAGCCGGATTAAGCGCCTTTCCAGGTGGCCCTGCATCGCCGGAAGCGGTCGCGGTGATGAAGCAACGCGGTTTGAGCTTAGTGCATCACCAAAGCCGCGCGGTCACCGATCGTTTGATATCGCACGCGGATTTGGTGCTTACAATGACTCGTTCCCACCGCAGTGCCATTGTTCAGCGCTGGCCGGAGATGGCTTCAAAAACGCACTTGCTAAGCGACAACGGTGGCGATGTTTCTGACCCATTTGGTGGCCCTGAGTCGGTTTATGCGGCCTGTGCGGTTCAAATCGAAGAGTTTCTTCGAGGTTGGGTCGACCAAATACAAGAAGAATGGTTTCCGGACTGGCGGGTAAGTTAAGCTATGCTTCTGTGGCGTCTGCTTTAAAGAACCTTGTCGCCAGCAATGGCTTGCCACTCAAAATCCTTTTTGATCTCCCTGTTGCGCACGAATTATGCGAATTGCCATCGGAAGCGACCATCGCGGTATCCATATCAAGGCCAAGCTGGTCGCCAACTTAGAAAGTTGCGGTCATCAGGTGCTGGATGTGGGCGCTTATGGCGATCAGAGCGTCGACTACCCTGATTACGCAAAATTAGTTTGCGAAAAATTGATTGCTTCCGAAGTCGACCGAGGCATCTTGATCTGCGGAACCGGCATGGGGATGGCGATTACCGCTAACAAGTTTCACGGCGTACGAGCGGCGAATTGCTATGACGAAGTGATGGCAGAGATGTGCCGCCGCCACAACGATGTCAACGTGCTCTGCTTACCCGGTGATCTGATTGGAAATCGACCCATCGATGACTTGGTTCGCATTTGGTTAACCACTGAGTTCGAAGCGGGGCGTCATGAACGTCGCTTGATCAAAATCAATGAGATCGAACGTCATCACTAGTGCTTGGTCACAGCTCTCATTGCGCGCTTCGGGATGATTTGGCTCGTCACGAAGTAAGCTCGCGACCGAATTCGCACTCAGTTGACTCTGAAGTAGTCGAAGCCCAGCACCCCGCTTGCTTCTCGCCTGCACCGCCTAAGAAATGTTAGTCGCCGTTATCTCTTTCTCCCCGTTATGCATACAAGCTCGATGCGCCAGCGAGTGAATCCCTACTTCGCTCCCTCATACAAGCTCGGGGAAACAATGGAAAAAACAATTGGTGCCACCCACCAATGAATTGCATCTGCGCGTTTTCTGACGCAGTAATGATGGCAACGCAAGGAAGATTTTTGATGACGCGACCGACTTGGGACGAACAGTTTATGGCTGGGAAAGTTGCTATCGTGCAGGCTGTGTGCGGGTCGGGTTGGCACCCCCGCTGAACGACTGTGATATTGGGGGGCACGCTCTGAGTACTCTCAGGGCGTGGGGAGCGTGAATCGATTTGAGACTGGCATGTCGAGCTTGTAGGGGGTCGGTGGGATTGACTCGCTGGCGCTTCGCGCTTGTTAGGCGCGGTCGGGTTTGCACACCCGCTGAACGACTGTGATATTGGGTGGCACGCTCTGAGTACTCTCAGTGCGTGGGGAGTGTGAATCGATTTGAGGCTGGCGTGTCGAGCTTGTAAGGGCGCGGAGGGATTCACTCGCTGGCGCTTCGAGCTTGTAAG
>JANPLP010000636.1:0-6234 GCA_031426595.1 Planctomycetia bacterium
GTTGAAGCGGGCGGGGTTAGATTATTGGCAGCATTTAGAATGGGAAGCGGTCGACAACTGGGAGCAGTTGGCCGCGGTGCTCCCCAGTTCGAAGATGTGGTTGCTGACCAAGTTTGCTGAACGATCGTACCACACGGCGAACTTTGCGCATGGTGATGTGCTGGTCTTCGGTCGCGAAACGAGCGGCTTGCCCGACAAGCTACGCGAGGAATACTCCGACAGGTTACTGTCCATTCCCATGCCCGGTCCCGTTCGCAGTTTGAACTTGGCGACCGCAGCCGGCATCGTGATGTACGCGGCTGCACAGAAAAGTGGCTTGCTCGAAGTCAACTGAACAAAAACAACGAATGAAATCGAACGCCGCTTCGACCACGAACAGGATAAATGCACAATGCGAAATTGCTTGTTACTGCTTGGATGCATGCTGCTCGGAGTACCGTGTTTGGCGACTCAGCCCGACGCGGATGATCTCACGTTGCAGGCAATGTGCCAGCACGGATTGGCGGACAGCGCCATTCTGGTTGCAACCGAGCAGCGCAAGCGAACAGAGGCTGGAGAGGATGCTTACGCGCGGTGGACTCAACGATTGATCGAATGCGAAGCTCAAGCGGCGATTCGCAGTGACAGCGACGCCGAGCGACACTGGAGCCGATGTCGCGAACTGGCCGAGGCTTTCAAGCAGGACCATGTGCACGATCGTCGACTGCCATGGATCGAATGGCAATCGATTCGCTGTGAGCTGCTGTTGTCGCAAGACCTGCTGGCTCGTTGGTTGGCCGCGCGTGCCAATCAGGAACTCCGCGAGCGAGCACTCGAACGCATTCGAGTCATCTTGGAGCGACTGTCGCAGTTGGAAGACGATCTCAAAGTTCGGCAGCCACTAGCGGCCAAGCAAGACGCGAAGAGTCGTGGTCAAGCGCCACCTGAGCAGATTTCGCAATTGCGATTGGATGTGGTACTCATGCGCTGCGAAGCATTTTTGATCCGTGCGAAGCTTTACGAACAGGGGTCTCGCGATCGCGTTGGGGCTGCGACGAACGTGGATGCTGAAGCTGGCGGTTTACTCGACCGGACTTCTAAAGAATGGGATACCCGCCCTAGCCTCGAAGTGGCGCGCGCGACTGCTTGGTTGGACCTCGATCGTCGCGAAGAAGCGATCGCTCTGTTGCAATCTATTGTTCTGAACGCTCCGGCTAAAGCAGATCGTATACGCGCTGCCGTGACGGCCAGCGAAGCACTGATTGCGGATGGCAACACAAGCCGGGCGCGAGGCTTCGTCGACCTCATTAAAAATTTAGAAGATGGACCCGAATGGGAAATGGTGGAGATGCGTTTGTCGCTGCATGAACTCGCCTCCCTCCCTGAGGATCGAAAGGAAGTGGAAATCGCGAAGCTGTTAGCGCGAGCTAAATCGATCGGTGAGCGGTTTGGGGTTTACTGGCGAGCTCGCGCGGATTCTATTTTGACTGATTCGGTCTCGAGCACCGATGTGGGGGCCGGGACCGCAGCGGACTTAGTTGTGGTCGAAGTACGGCAGTTGCTGGCAGCGGGTGATGAAACGGCCGCTATCGAAAAACTGGTCGCGACCAGCCGCAATGAGATCGCTTCCGGACGTGCAGGCAACGCAGTGCGGTTCGCAACGCAGGCAGCCGCACTGTTGCAGCGGCAGCAGAAATGGTTGGCCGCGGCAGATGCTGTGGAAGTGATTACCCGTCAAGCGTTCGAAGTGGACGGCGCAGCAGAGGGGCATTTGTCCGCTGCTTGGAATCTATCCCAGGCTCTTAAACGATCGCCGCATGAGAAACCGCTGCAGACACGTTACGGGCAAACTCTGCAGGATCATTTGCGAATCTGGCCAAGTTCACCGACCAGTGAACAAGCCGTAAACTGGTTGCAGAGCTGGTTAGTTGCTTCAGGACGGCAGGACGAACTCCTCACCGTGTATCGTGACCGAGCACAACAAGCAACTGCACCGGAGAAGGCGCGCGATGCGCTTCACATCTGGTCCGGAATGGTAATGGCGTCCAATCGTCGCAAAGAAGAATCGAACGCGATGGAGCAAACGCTCACTGAAGGAAAACTGAGCGCGATTGCTCATTCTGTGCGGGTTGCAATCTTGGCATCAAAGTGTGTTTCAGATTGGTCGGATGAAAAGGCCAGCAAGCGGTTGCAGGCCGAGGCCAGCGCATTGGTGGGCCAAGTGGCGACCCCTATCGACCGACAGCTACTGGCCGCCGTTTACTTGCTGCTGGCCGCGCGCTCGGGCGATGCGTCGGTCGTGCTCGGCACTGTCAGTGTTTGGAATCCCTCCTCGCTCAAGCCCGAGATGATCGAACCGATAGCAACGGCGATTATCGAGGCCGTCGATGGTTGGCCGAGCCGGGATCAGCCTGAGTGGGCGAGCAAAGTGCGTTTCACGGATGAGCAGCTACAACTGCTTCTCTCCAGCTCAAGGCTGACTGCGCAAGCGATTGGCTGGCGGTTGCGAGGACTACAGCCAGCCGAATCGAAAGCCTCGATCGAAAACTTGCGAGCCTTAATCAAACAAAACGAAAAGCTCGGTTCGCTTCACTTGCAACTTGCTCATGCACTCGCCAAACAAGATGCTACTGGCCTCCGAGAATCTACTGAACTCGCGCGGCGCTTAGCCGCGAAGAGCCCGTCAGCGAGTGAACTGTACTACGGTGCGCGCTGGCGACTGATCCGCAACCAACAGCTTGACGGGAAAGCTGCCGAAGCAGAAAAAGCCGCGAAACTGATTCTCGCAACGCTTTCCGCAGAATCTACAACTTGGCAGGTTCGATTTGCGAAATTGGTCGGCCAGTAGTGTTGAGGATCGCGCTGATGTCATTCACCTTGCGCTTGCCCCTCATGTGAGGCGAGTCTTGGCGTTGCCATTCTCCGTTTTAACCCGGCGGCATGATTCTGTTCCTCAAAAGTCTCAGCTTGAGAGACCGCGATGCTTGATTTGTAACTTTTTCCGCCGATTCGACGCAGGCGGAACCAAAGCATTGCCTCCCCCACATTATTTCTAGCAGGCTTCAGTTGCTCTAAACTCAACGGAGTCAGCAACTTCCGATCTGAGTCGCTCAAAATTAGGGCTGCCACATTCAACTTGGCACACATCGTGCAATCGTTATATCCCGTACAGCAGTTGATCGGCGACTGTGTTGCGTCGTGACGTTTACAAGGGATGTATCCAATGCTCTCCACCAACCAAGAATTTGAAACCAGCAGCGAGCTTGATTTGCGCACCATTCGTGAACGAGTTGCCGCGATCAAACGCAACTGGACGCCAGCGGAAGCTCAGCAGCGTGCCGTTGAAGGACGCCAACGTCGCAAGCAACTCGAAGCCCTGATTCTCTCGATGGAATTAGAATGTGAGCACGATCAATGCTCGCTCGTTTGCTAGTGACAACCTCGAGATAGAAACTTGAGCGGAGTTGAAGCGTTCTGGATAGCCAGAATTGCTGACACACCTCCAGCGGCACTGAACAGCCGCTGGAAAGCCTCTACAAACGCGACGCGATTCGCTCGACGTTTCATCAGTATGCGGATTGTATTTCGCCATGTCTTTGCGGCATGGCGGATTGGGCGAGTTGCGTTCCAAGAGTACCATTTGTTGACTCTGTTGCGAACGCTCCACTCTTCGCCTGGCTTCCAATATGAAACCTCTTTCCATCTGTTTCGCCGCTTGGTTGAACTCGCAATTTCTTTTCGCCATCGCGACTTGTTGGCTCGCAGCCGACATGTGCATCGCGCAGACATCAGGTGAGATTGAGTTGTCGGGTGCCAAATTCAAAAACGTCACCGCTCTGGCTGACATGCCCGCAGATCAAATGGGCAAAGTCATGAACATTATGACTGCGTCGCTCGGCGTAAACTGCCAATTCTGTCATGAAGGAACTGACTTCGCGAAAGAAGCAGTAGGTCACAAGGACATCGGTCGCGAGATGATTGAGATGACCCTTCAATTAAATAAGCATCACTTCGAAGGTCGTGACGCGGTCAGTTGCTTTACCTGCCATCGCGGCCAAAAGCACCCAACCGCAATGGTTGCTTTCGAACCGAATGTCATTACCGCTGGTGTATCTCAGCCAGCTCTAAGACCGACCGCTGACGATGTAATCAATAACTATCTGGCCGCAGTCGGAGGCAAAGCTAAATTGGCTAGTTTGAAGTCACGTCATATCCTTGGCAAACGCGTCGAGCCTGACGGCCGCAGTGAACCCGAAGAGGTTTGGCAGACTGCCAGCGGACTATATCGAATGGTGACGACTTACGGTTCAGGAGCCAAATTGGTTGCGGTAGAAGAAATTTTTAATGGCACCTCCGCTATCAAGAAAGCCAACGCGGACAAAATTCAATTAAAACGTGATGAAGCGATCATGATTGAACGCGTCGCGAAGATTGGATTCGGGAGCGGACTGACTGTTGCATTGGGAACCCTTCAGTTCGAACGCAGCGCAGTGCTCGCAGGCCGTAGCGTTCATATCCTCACGTCGAACGGCCCGGATCAAATTCGCGAACGGCTATACTTCGACGAACAAAGCGGTTTGCTAGTTCGTCATGCCACCATTGTCCCCACTGTTCTGGGCGATTTTGTGCATCAAGTTGATTTTTCAGATTACAAAGCATTCGACGGGATCAAAATTCCTACCAAGCTCAACTTTTCAGTGCCCAACATCTCCTGGTCGCGAGAAGTTATCGACGTTGAACATGACCAAGCGTTCGACGAGGACATGTTCAAGTAGTTGGATTCGTTAGCATTCCGTGCGGCCGGCCATACGTCCTAGCGCTGAAGAAACCGCTCAGTTTGGAGAAAGTTCCGCAGCGGTTCGAATCATTTGCAGGCACTCGCGACGCGGCTCGACTGTTCCCTCCGCAGCCGCGGTTATCGACTCTGCAGTTTCGATTAAGCCGCTCCATGTGGAGGCTCCTTTGTGAGCGCTGTTACGGAGCAGCATGCCGAACTGAGCGACTGCTGCGGCCCACTGGAAATCCGAGTCGGCTGCGGCGATCGGCAAGTTGGCATCGGTCAAGGGAAACATCAACAACTTGCTGGTGTCCCCTTCTGGCTGTTTGTAACGCAGTTTCACGGCCAGCAGCTCATTGCTGGTCTCACCCTCCGGTGCACGCGTTTGTTCCGCCGCAACGGCAGGCTTGCTTGGTTGATATCGCAAGCCTTCTGCGGGCGGAACTTTCGCCGCGCCGATCGGCTCAATTTCATAGAGAGCCGTCACGCGGTGCCCAGCTCCAATTTCGCCAGCATCTTTTTTGTCATTTTCAAAATCCTCCTTCGCCAGCACCCGATTTTCGTAGCCGATCAAACGATACGAGGCGACTCGTTTCGGATTGAATTCGACTTGAATCTTCACATCCTTCGCGACAGTCATCAAGTTGCCCGCAAGTTGCTTGACCATCTGACGCTTGGCTTCGCGGCGTGAGTCGACAATGTTGTAGACACCGTTTCCTCTATTCGATATCTGTTCCATCATCGCATCGTTGGTGTTTCCCATACCGAACCCCAGCACGGTTAAAAAGATTTTGCTCTCCGCGTTCTTTGCGACCAATTGCACAAGCTTCTCGGTGCTAGTTGTGCCGACATTGAAGTCGCCGTCGGTGCACAGCACAACTCGGTTAACACCCCCCCGGATGAAGTGATCGCGAGCGATTTCGTAGGCAAGTTGAATACCTTGGCCTCCGTTTGTCGAACCGCCCGCATGCAGTCGATCAAGGGCTGCGAGGATCACCTCTTGATTATCGCCAGTGGTACTCTCCAGGACGCATCCCGCCGCTCCGGCGTACACGACCATCGCCACGCGGTCATTTTCACCCAGTTGCTGAATCATCATGCGCATCGATTCTTTAACTAGCGGCAATTTGTTCGGTTCATCCATGGACCCCGAAATGTCGAGTAAAAACACGATGTTCGCTTTGGGACGCTCGCTGATGTCTATCTTTTTTGCTTGCAGAGCGATCCGCACCAACTTGTGATCAGCTCGCCAAGGGCAAGTTGCAACTGCCAAATGAGCCGCGAACGGATCGTCGCCTTGAGGTCCGGCATATTCATACTCAAAGTAGTTGATGAACTCTTCCACCCGCACAGCATTCGCTGGTGGCAGCGAACGGGACTGCAAGAGGAATTGGCGCGCTTTCACATAAGAGGCGGTATCGACGTCAACCGAGAATGTGCTGAGTGGTTCGCTTTCAACAAGCTTGAAAACATTTTCG
>JANPLP010000637.1:0-2370 GCA_031426595.1 Planctomycetia bacterium
CCGTATCCACAATCTGCTGCCACAGGAAAGTCGGATCGACGGCGCCAACATGAGCTGGGTTGGAAACAGGCACGACAATAGGAGGCGGTGGACCAAAGTTCTTTGGCCAAAAGTGATGGCAACCCATCGAGATCCCCAGCAACAACATCAAACCAACTTGCCAACGTCGAGCGACCTGCAATCGCGCAGTTTGCGCTCGCACGGGTCGCATTGAAGTTGGTGGCAGTTGAATCATAGCGCTAACGCTTTTCAAGACGTTGTTAAGCTGCCTCGGCAGCCAGACTGGCTTTGCTTAGCACCGGTAGACCTAGCACCTCGCGGCTAAGATTTCGATAATCCTCCGCGCCATTGGACGTAGGAGCGTATTGAAAAATCGACTGTCCGAAACTCGGCGCTTCCGCCAATCGAATGTTGCGTCGGATACGAGTCTGGAAGAACTTCGCACCGTACCAAACGCCCTTGTTACCTGAGTGCATGCCGAGGAACTCATCGACATCGCGCGTGACTTCGGCGGCCAAGCGTGTTCCGGATTCGTACATACAAAGAACTACACCGGAGAGTCGCAAGTCGGGATTTAATCGCTTGGCAACGATTTCAATCGTCTTGAGCAGTTTGCTCAAGCCATGTAGTGCTAGGAAGTGCGGTTGCAATGGCAAGAAGACTTCATTCACCGCGGTCAACGCATTCAGAGTTAATACGCCCAGCGACGGCGGGCAGTCAAGTATGATGTAGTCGAACGGTTCGTCGTCGAGCTCCAGTTTGTCACGGAGGATCACTTCGCGTCCAACTTCACCGGCTAGCTCCATCTCAGCGGCGGCCAAGTCGAGATTCGCCGGAACAACAGCTAGATTCTCGTTGACCCAGCAGCGTGCATCGTCGATCGACGCATCACCACACAGAATGTCGTAGACACTTGGTTGATCATTGACCACTGATAATCCCAAATGCAGGGATGCGTGAGCTTGTGGATCAAGATCGATCACGCACACTCGCGAACCTTGTTCGGCAAGCGCGGCAGCTAGATTGACGGCGGTGGTGGTTTTGCCAACACCCCCTTTTTGATTGATTACGGCCATGGATCGCATCGTGCAGCACTCCTTTGCTGTTCGAATTTCTGTTCGGTTTCGAAAGGAATCGAATTGGGTCGCGATTCGCTTTCAATCGGCCATCCTAGCAACGGCTAGCCCACGTTGCCATAGAACTTTATGCCTGCAATGCACAGGTAATTGGCTGAAAGTTCGCGGGAAGTCGGAGATTCCTTGACGTTGTTGCGTTCAACAAAATTCAAGGCTTGTTGGCTGACTTGCAAAGCAAGCGTGAGTGAACGAAAATTGGTACAACGTCGGCAGCCTGAACCGCAACCTGCGACGCCCGCCTTAAGTGCATGCTGCCCCTAGACATGCCTCACCTCACAAAGCGAAATTTATGTTTCAGCACCGGATGCATTTTTATTCATTGCTAGCAGTTCTCATTGGGTTATTGTTCGCGCAGTTTTGTCGTGGCAGTGAAAGCGATCCGGAAAAGCTCGCGTTCTTTGAATCCAAGGTTCGACCGATTCTGGTGAAGCGATGTTATGAATGTCACAGCGGTTCAGCCAAAAAATTGGAAGCCAACTTGCGACTGGACCACGGTTCATTTCTTGCCAGTGGGGGAGATTCTGGGTCGGTGATTGAGGATGGCAACGCAAGTTTACTGTTGCAAGCGGTCCGCTATGAGGCTTATGAGATGCCGCCAAGCGGTAAGTTGCCCAGCGAAGAGATTGAAGCTCTGCAGCGCTGGATCGCTGACGGAGCAGTCTGGCCCGACGAACCGATCCCAGCGATGAACGAAACCAAAGAGGTTTTTGATCTCGATAAACGACGCCACGAACATTGGGCTTGGCAGCCGCGGACGGATCCGAGCATTCCACTTATCGAAGCCGCACAAACAGCCGAGTTGTCCGCCCGACCCAGCTCAGCCATCGATTGTTTTATTCGCAAGTCGATCGACGCAAATGGGCTATCTCAGAATCCAGCAGCGGACCGATCTGTGCTCATTCGTCGAGCCTATCTCGACTTGATCGGTGTGCCGCCTACAGTTGCGGAACTAAAGCGGCACGTAGCGGATGCCGAAGCGAACTGGTTTGAAAAAATGGTCGATCAATTGCTCGCGTCTCCGCAGTTCGGTGTGCGATTTGCGAGGCACTGGTTGGACCTGGTTCGCTACGCGGAATCGCGCGGGCACGAGTTCGATGAAGATGTTCCGGGAGCAGTCCATTATCGCAACTATGTGATTCGCGCACTCAATCAAGATATTCCATACAACCAATTCGTGACCGAACAGATCGCGGGTGATTTGCTGGAGAAACCTCGAGTCGATGAGGTTCGCGGT
>JANPLP010000638.1:0-3317 GCA_031426595.1 Planctomycetia bacterium
CGAGCGGAAGCTGATCGACGAACTTTCCGGATTGGCTTTCGACCATTCGCTGAAAGCGGGTCAGCGCATGCCCATTGTCGAGCTCCGTTGCAAGCTGTTGCAAGGCCCCGTCAAGCGAAGCGGCTTTCCCCGTTGCAACCAACAAGGGCGCACACAGTTGCAGCGTTAACTCGCGCGCATCGGTAGGGCCAGAACCGCGTAGAATGTCAATCGACTCGTTGACTTCACAGGCATTGCCCACCATACGACCGAGGGGTTGATTCATGTCGCTCAGGATGGCTTGCGTGTTCACTTTCATGTGCGAACCGACCTGAATGAGCGACGCGGCGAGCTGTTCCGCATCAGCTCGATTGCGCATGAAAGCGCCCGAACCGAACTTAACATCCAGCATGAGCGCATCGAGCGACTCAGCAAGTTTCTTGCTCATGATGCTGGCTGTGATAAGGGCGATGGAGGGGACCGTGCCGGTTACATCGCGAAGTCCGTAGAGTTTCTTGTCAGCGGGTGTAATTTCAGGAGTTGTACCAGTGATGACGCAGCCGATCGCTTGCAGTTGGCGATTGATTTCCGTGGCGGTGAGATCACAGCGGTAGCCTTGAAGTGATTCTAGCTTGTCGAGCGTGCCGCCCGTAATGCCGAGTCCCCGACCGCTGAGCATGGGGACGTCGAGATCAAAGCCAGCGAGTAGAGGTGCGAGGATGAGCGACGTTTTATCACCCAAGCCACCCGTGGAATGTTTATCGACTCGCGGACGCTCGGTGGCTCGTTGCAATCGAATTCCACTGTTCAGCCTGCATTCGGTCAGGTCCGCAATCTCGCGGCTGTCCATGCCACGGCAAAGCACTGCCATGGCCCAAGCGGACATCTGGTAGTCGGGGACCTTCTCGGCGACAAATCCCTCAATCATGAATTCGATTTCTTCGCGCGACAGCGGCAAGCTATCACGTTTGTTAGCAATAATCGCGGAAGCGAGCATCGTGAACTTCTAAACACGTGTTGTGAAATAAACAGAGCACAGCCTAACTCAGATTATCGCGTTTTAACATCCAGGCAACGACGGCTTAGAATGCGATAAGACGTATGGCTGCAACGGCAGTTAAGGCGAGTAATAAACTATCAAAGACTCGCTGTGGGACGCGTTGAATCAACCACCGCCCGATCCACATGCCGGGAAGCACGGCCGGAGCAAAGATCAAGTTGACGGTGAGAGTCTCGAGTGTGATCAAGCCCATGTTGAAACTGAACGGCACTTTGAGAACATTGATAACGAGAAAGAACCAAGCGCTCGTCCCGACCAATTCCAACTTTGGAAGGCTGACCGCGAGGAGGTACAGCGCCATGACGGGACCTGCTGCGTTGGCGAGCATCGTGGTAAGGCCGACCAAGACCCCGAGGCTCCACGCAAACCATTTCTCATGGGGGAATTTATCAAACCAGTTGGGACGCCACATCCTGATTGTTTGAATACTCGTCAGGGAAAGTATGATCGTGCCGACGAGCGGTTTGAAGATGGCTTCGTTTAGTTGTTTCATCAGCAGCCAGCCCATAACAACCCCGATCAATGTTGGTGGGAGCAGGCGACGAATATGTTCCCACTGAGCTTGCTTGCCGAAGTAACAGATCGCGCACACGTCGCCAACGATCAACATTGGCAAAAGGACGCCCGTTGCATCCCGGGCGCCAAACAAGTGAGCAAAAATGATGACGTGGACCATTCCCACGCCTTGAAACCCGCTCTTTGAAAATCCAATTCCCAGCGCCGCGACAATGAGCAAAACGCACTGAAGTAGATCCAACTGGTCAAGCAAAAGTTAGCGTCCCTCGGTTGAGCAAATTCACCTACATCGTCATGGGTAGCTCGAGCGGCTAGGTAGAAGCGGAATCTTGGTAGCCATACTGTCCATAACGATACTCGTAGCCGCGTGAATTGGTAACGCCATTTACCACGATTCCCATCGGTCGAATTCCCATTTGTTCGAGCATGTTCGCCGCTTGCAAGGCGAGCGGCTTTGCATTGCGACGCAGTCGAACAGTGAGTAGCACGGCGTCCACGCGGGCTGCAATAGACGAGGCGTCTGAAACGGCCAGCAAAGGAGGCGTATCAATAATTATATAGTCGAATTGTTGCCGCAGGATTTCGAGCAGCTCGCTAAACTCGTCTCCGGCTAGCAGTTCGGCGGGGCTGCGCGCGGGCCGGTTGCTGGCGATAAGACTGAGGTTAGTGATTGGCCCATCGAGCAACACTTCCTGCAGTTCCGCTTCACGACGGAGTAACTCCGGCAGGCCCACTTCGCTGTGGAGGGCGAACAATTTGCTGATCCGCGGCCGCCGCATATCGGCATCGATCAGCAACACAGTACGTCCCGACTGCGCAATACTAACCGCCAGATTAGCCGCTACGGTTGACTTGCCGTCACCCGGAACGGGGCTGGTAATTTGAATGATGCGATGTTCCGAATCAGAGTCGCGAAAATAGAGATTTGTTCGAATCGAACGAAACGCCTCGCTGCCGAAAGCATCTTGTCCGTTGAGCGTGCAGACGGCGGCATCGACGAGTGTGTGAACTTTCTTCGAGCTTGCCGCCACTTGAAATTGCGGCACATGCCCGACGACCGGCAGCCCCAACATCTGAGTGATTTCGTTGGGACTGCGGAAACTTTTGTCAGCGAAATCAAGCAAAACAGCCAGCCCCGCTAATACGATGAAACCGGCGGCAGCACCCCCTAAAACATACGGCATAATCGTGGGACTTACGAAATCCCCGGGCGAGGGCGGAGTGAGGGTCTGCAAAGTCAATTGACTTCCTTGGGGAAGAATCTGGATTCGGTTCAGCGTGTTTGTGTAATTGTCGAGAAGTGATTGCGCCGAAGCGAGTTCTTTGTTGAGCAATTCGTTTTGGCTGATGTATTGCCCCAGTTCCTTAGATTTGCGCTCATTTTCATCGGCGAGCGTTTGCAGCGAAGTCAGTTGGAGGTGCAACGCTGCCATCCGGTCTTGCATCGCAGACTTCCACCAAGCGAGCTTTTGAATTGGATCGGTGGCAACGGGAGAGGTCTCAGACGCTTGGCGTTTATCGGCGTCGGCCATAGCGGCGATTTGTTTGTTGATAAGATCAATGCGAAGTCGGGTTGAGGCGACTGCGGGATGTCCTTCGCCGACTGAATTGAGAAGTTCCTGTTCCTTGATCTGCAGTTCGATCATCGCAGCGCGTCGGTCAGCAGTGGAGTAAGGAAGTGTTTGTTTGCCATCTAACAGAGGCGCAATTTCCTGCTCATCCGCGCGGAAGAGAATGCCACGAAGCTGCGGATCGGTGTTCA
>JANPLP010000639.1:0-3186 GCA_031426595.1 Planctomycetia bacterium
GGGCTGGCCCCCATCAAAGAAAACCAGCTTTAGACCACCTCATTACTAAGCTAATCGCTAACACCGTTTTCACAACTTACGCTGAACCAATACAGTAAAGATCATCGTAACCCACGCGTTTTCCAATAACTTCGCTGCGAACTCGCTTCATTATATCGTTCGCTAAGTCCGGGTATTTTTCATGCATGAGCCCAGAGTTACTCAGGCCAAACGTATCAATAGTAAACTTGCCCTTGTCACTATCGGCCTTTTGCTGGGAGGTAATCGGCCGATATGACAATCTAAGTTCGACGTGATCATCCCAAAGCGATTGATGCTTGCTGAGCGGATACCGGCCGTTCGGGTCTATTGCCTTATGGAATTTCAGCTTCTCATCACGAACAGCATCCGGGTCAGAAACAAAATCCTCGATTTCCGCTAACTTAAAGTTTTTCGAAGTTCCAGGCTGTTGAGACGACAATACGCCGTCTCCAAGCAGTGCGAAAAGCAATAAAAATAGGTGCCGCACGATCAGTTCGCCCCCGGTACAGTGTGTTCGTATGTGTCATCGCTTATTTCTTCGATTGTTCCTCCGGCCACAGTTGCGCCTCTTATAACAATCGCCGTCGCGATAGTTGAGTCTGCTCCACGTAGCCTTGCCTCGGGAAAATCCACGAACAAAAAGCGAACTCCCCAAGATCCGCTACATCGTTTAAACCGTCAGACTTCGTAGACGCCGTCAGCGGCACCTTTGTTTACTGCCAACGGGTAATCAGCGGGGATTGACTGGCCAACCATTGGCACCCCGCCTGCTTGCCCAACGGTGTAAAGAACCACGTCCTCATCTTTATTTTCTGGCCAAATTAGGTCGTGCTTCCATTCGACCCATGTTTCAACCGATAGCTGAGGTTTGAACTCGAATACGGTATCGAATTCACCATCTACGAGCGAAACGTCCAGAGTCAACAAGTCTCTGCCCAAAACGGTTAAAATGGGCCGCTCGCCGCCGCCGTCATCAGATGTAACCTTGATACCCGCGATCCAGTCTAGTCGAACAGGGTTGCCTGTTTGCCGAATAGCGTAAGCTGTTTGCTCATCTGAGACGGCGAAAGAATAATTAAGATCGTCCCACCACGTTGGGCGCACTGTTTCTGTCTGAGCACTCTCCCACGTTTGCCCATCATATGTTATGTAGAGGGTAAATACTGTAGTTTCCTCGGCTGCTCTAACCATAACCTTAACATTGCAGGAAGCTCTACTTACATAGTAATCTCCGGGCAGCGATCCTGCCATATAGTCGTTGAACATCGCACACTTTCAATTCGTCGTCAACTATATGTTTGAATCAACCAACGTTATTTTGGGAAAGAGCTTAAAGACTCGAAAATCCCATAAAACATTAGCGCTTAGGGAAAGGGCAAAAGGGGACAGGGTCAATAGACGCTTGGTGCGGCAACTGTGCCGAAACCAGCAATTACGAATCGTTGTTTTCAACGCTTGTGAAAGCGATGCGCGAGCATATCAACTCTGCGCAGCATCGAGACCAGGCAGGCAGATCATCAAGCGGAGCCCATGCAAGCTACGCTCGTTGACCTTCTAAACTCAAGCGAGTGTTGAGACCTGTTTGTAAATACTGCACAGAGCACAACTGGCGTTGCAAAACTTCAGTCGCGTCAGAACTTATAGAGCAGCAGCGCAGAGTAATTCACATCGTTAGGCTTACGACCATTCGGCGTGCTGTCATATCGATCCAACGCACCGAGTTTAATCGAGAGATTACCCTCATCGTCGATTAGGTACTCCCACGAAACATCTGCGACGAGACGAAAGTTATTGAAATCTGTCCACTCGGGGAAATAATCAACTTTCGCAATCAGCTTGTTCCGCTTGGTTACTTGATGCTCATAGTCGAAACCAAAAAGAGCTTCCGGTACCCAACGGTCATCGGGACCGCCGAACTCACGTGCCGCACCAGCACCGAAGCGAGTGATCAGCTTGAGATCGTCAGTCTTGTAAAAGTTGTAACCAATACCGCTGTTGATAAAGTAACGCAAATCAAAGGCTTTGAATTCGTCCCACTCAAAGCCATTCTTCACGAACAAGGACCAAGGCGATTTGCCCAGGTATCGCTCAAAATCGGTGTAGAGCAGTGTATTGTTTTGCGTCTCGACGCCGTTGGCCCGTGTGTTGTTATGCGTTAGGCGAACGTCGAACAATGTGAAGTCCGTTTTTCGTTTGAAACGTGTACCAGCTTGGATGCTGAACGATTCAGCGTTACCCGACGACCCGTTGATACCCAGTTCCGCGCTGTTGCTCCATCCATCTTTTGGACTCCATGACCACGGGTTGTACCACACCAAATTTTCAGCCTGAGGTTGAACTTCGATAGTTGCCACGTCGGGCGCAAAGACGGACAACGATGCCTCGGGAGCGAGAGGCGGTGGTGGCTCGGTGTAACCGGCTACCATGGCTGGAGTCGTTCCCACTGCAGGCACACTGGGCAACTCGGGGGCGGGAGGAATCTGAGAAGCCGAAAAGGATGGATCGCTTAACCAAGCCTGTGCATCTACCGAATCCGAGACACTCACCATGCAACACATTGCGACGAAAATGAATAGCGGTCTATGCATCAGGTTTCACCTTCCAATAAATACTCTGAACCAATCGCTTATACTGGTTACGAGTATCCGAGTTCAATGGCAAGTGCGCTACGGTTTACCGTAAGTAGTGTTCAACAGCGAGGTTGCAGCGATGATTCTTAAATGTTTTGGATTCAAGACTCAACGCCTGCTGATGGTCGCAATGTGCGCAACTCTGACTTTTAATTGCTTCACCAAAGCGACTTGTGCGTTTGAAGGTCAATGGCAGTGGCTTGAACGCACCACCGGCTTTGATGCTAGCTTGCGAGGACTGAGCGCCGTCGACGACCGCGTGCTGTGGGCCTGCGGTGCGAAGGCCACGGTGATTCGATCCAGCGATGGCGGCGAGCAGTGGGTGAAGTGCGGTCCCGCCAATCTTGATCCACTGGAGTTTCGATCTATTGTCGCCTTTGATGATCGCACCGCTACGATCGCTAGCGCGGGAACGCCGGCCGTGATCCTACAAACCAACGATGGCGGCCAGTCTTGGAAAGAAGTCTTTCGCCACACTTCCGCCACCGCATTTTTTGATGGTTTAAAATTTTGGGACAAGCGTCGGGGGATCGCG
>JANPLP010000640.1:0-4348 GCA_031426595.1 Planctomycetia bacterium
CGACGCGGGGCTGGCGCTGAGCGAAGCTGTCGACTGCAGGCTGGGCGACGCTTTCCAACTGCGCAAGTCGTTCGCCATGTCCCCAGCAGTGCTGTATCTATCCGATATTTTTTTGGCGAGCGCTCGAAGGCAAATTCGATCCAGTTCTCGAGGTACATTTGGATTTAGTTGTCGTAAAGGACGCACTTCAACATTGCGAATGCAATCGAGCAAATCATCTTGATTGTTGGCTTTGAACGGACGCGTGCCTGTTAGCAGCTCGTAGAATACAACACCCAAACTATAGATATCACTGCGGCCGTCGACGCGATGACCTTCCGAGCGAGCTTGCTCGGGGCTCATATAAGCGGGCGTACCCACGAAACGAGCTCCTTTTCCGTAGCCGGTTTCATCCAGTGCTAAGCCGAAGTCCGCCAGAATCGCGTCGCCTTCCGAGGTGGTAAGGATGTTAGCCGGTTTCACGTCGCGATGCATGACTCCTTTGCGGTGCAGGTAATCGAGTGCGTCGGCCAATTGTGTAGTAATCTTCACCGCATCTTCGACTGAGCAGCCTTGCCGTGAAAAACGTCGATGGAGAGCGCCACCAGCGATCAATTTCGACACAATATAAGGTTGGCCCGCCGCGGTTTTACCGATATCGTAAACCGGGACGACTGCAGGATGATCCAAACTTGCCAGCACTCGCGCTTCGCTCATCCAAGCGTCAACTTCGCTCTGCTTCTCAAAACGTGTGAGCATCTTGAGTGCGACAAAGCGTCCAAGCCCTTCGTCGCGCGCGCGAAAAACGATTCCATACGTCCCCGCACCTAATCGCTCAAGCAACAGGTAGCGACCAATCTTTTCTGGAGATGAGCGTTGATAATCGTCCCAGGGCGGTTGATTAGCGCTGGCTAACGTTGGCGGCTTCGCATGGCCCTCAAAGAGATTGAATCCGTCCGGAGCTGCCCCGCCCGTTTCACTTTGCATCTCAGAGGCACGATGCACCTTCGCCCCGGTGTCGATGGTGGATTCCAGATCTCCGGCATCGCTAAGGGACCGCAGATGGGCTTGGTCAGATATCAGCCCTGAAGTAGCGTCTGTAAAATTGGCATGGGCTGCGTCCTTGATGTCCGTAGATTCCTGCTTGGGGTCCTCAGGTTGTTCCATTTCAGCTCGCCGTACCGCATGATGTTTGCGACATGATGTGTGCGACGCCTACGCGTGTGAAGAACAATTGTAAACCGCAGTTGTTAGCTATTGTAGCAAAGCTAATCACATGCGATTGTCGGAAGATCGCCGGAGATGTTAGTGCGTGCTCGGCCTCACGAGATCAGCCCGAAAAGCAGTCGAAAGATCGGACCGATCGAATAAGTACGTAGTATTAAAGCGGCTCTTACTTTGGCATTCGGCACATTTGCTTGTCGATCGCATTCGCAACTTTGGCACAGCGCGCCATCGTGTCGTCAAACTGCTGAAAATCTAGCGACTGATAGCCATCAGACATCGCTGTCTCAGGCGTCGGGTGAACTTCAATGATCAAGCCGTCCGCTCCAGAGGCTACCGCTGCCACCGACATGTCGGGAACAAGATACGAATGACCCGTTCCGTGGCTCGGATCAACAATGACCGGCAGATGTGTTTTGCGATGCAGATACGGAACGCTGGCCAGAGGTAATGTGAATCGTGTGTGGGCTTCAAATGTTCGAATGCCTCGCTCGCAAAGCATGACATTAGGATTGCCTTCGTTCAAAATGTACTCAGCCGCTAACAGCCACTCTTCGATCGTAGCGCTGGCACCGCGTTTGAGCAGCACGGCTCGCGAGCTATTTCCGACCGCTTCGAGCAAGCGGTAGTTTTGCATATTGCGAGCGCCGATTTGAAGCACGTCTGCATATTTGGCAACCAGTTCAACTTCCTCGGTGCTCATCACTTCAGTCACGATCGCCAAGCCGGTTTCTTGACGTGCGAGAGCCAGCAATTTTAAACCTTCCTCTTTCATACCTTGGAAGCTGTAGGGGCTGGTGCGAGGTTTGAACGCGCCGCCGCGTAGCGCCGTAGCGCCCGCTTGTTTGACGGCTCGCGCAGTGGTCACAATTTGCTCTTCGCTTTCGACAGAGCAGGGCCCCGCCATCACGCCCACCACTCCCGCGCCCGCTTTGAATCCAAGCACCTGCACCTGCGTCGGCTCGGGTTTCAACTCACGGCTCGCGACTTTGTAGGGAGCGAGAATTGGCACCACTTCGGCGACTCCAGGACCGCTTTCAAGCGATTCTTTGTGTAGCCCCCGTTCCTCTCCGACCGCTGCGATCACCGTTCGTTCGGTCCCGCGAATCACGTGTGCCTTCAAGCCCAACTGTTGCACCCGATCAGCCATGTGCGAGATCTGATCCTCGGTTGCATTTTTCTCCATCACTACGATCATGGTCGCGCTCGCTTTCTCAATGGTTTTGATTTCGCAGAGCATGTTCGCTGCGAATTTTTGGAGTAAAGAGATTAGGGTTCAAAATTGGCTAAACAAAAACCCCGAGGATCGCGTGACCTTCGGGGCTGCTGGATTAGTTCGTATTTCTCGTCGTCGGTCGAAGATTACGTACCTTGCACAGCCCCGATTAAAAACTCGGGTGCGAAGCTAAAGTAATAGTTGAAAACGTAATTTTTCGATGACATCGCCGTATTATGGCTCAGTTGAGTTGAAAGGCAATACGGGTGCTAACGCTGCCTTGCGCCCTGCGAAATAGCCTTGGCGGAACGCGTTAGCGTTTCGATTCCTGTCGTATCGCCCCTAGCAACCCCCGTAGCAGCCCACGCAACAAAAACCCGTATTTTATCTGCCCGCCGTGCACTGAACGAGGCTTTCCAGTTTCTCGCAAAGGAGCCCGCCATTTCTAAGTAAACAGGGGAGGGGAGGGCGATTCACGCAGTTTCCCGCGCGAGTCGCTCCGTCACTACCTGGGATAACACTTTTCGCATCCTTCTTTTAGAATTTGAGCTCCGCGGCGGCCGGAATTGCGGATCGCGCCGCTTCAATCGAATCACCCTCAGTTAAGTTTCTGCTAGCCATGAACAAAGCTCCCAAAACTGCCATCACACCAACTCGCGCCGAAGATTATCCAGAGTGGTATCAGCAAGTGATCAAAGGGGCTGACTTAGCCGAGAACTCGCCCGTTCGTGGCTGCATGGTGATTAAGCCGTGGGGGTACTCGTTGTGGGAGAACATGCAACGCGTACTCGATAAGATGTTTAAGGACACCGGGCACAAGAACGCTTACTTTCCGCTATTCATTCCGATGAGTTTCCTCGAGAAAGAAGCTGAGCACGTTGAAGGTTTTGCGAAAGAGTGTGCGGTGGTAACGCATCATCGCTTGGAACCCGATCCGGAGACCGGCGGATTGCGCCCCGCCGGGCCGCTCGACGAACCACTGATCGTGCGTCCTACCAGCGAGACAATTATCGGCGCCATGTATGCCAAATGGGTTCAGTCTTATCGCGACCTACCGATTCTGATCAATCAGTGGGCGAACGTTGTAAGGTGGGAATTGCGAACCCGTTTGTTCCTGCGTACGGCGGAATTTCTTTGGCAAGAAGGGCACACTGTGCACGCGACGGCCGAAGAAGCTTTGGAAGAAACTCGCAAGATGCTCGACGTGTACGCCGACTTTGCAGAGAACTACATGGCGGTGCCAGTAATCAAAGGCGAAAAGACTGCCGGCGAGCGTTTTCCGGGCGCAGACATGACGTTGTCCATTGAAGCGATGATGCAAGACCACAAAGCGCTTCAAGCCGGTACGAGTCACTTTTTGGGGCAAAATTTTTCGAAGGCTCAGGAGATTAAATTCCAAGATCAGAACGGGGAAGTTGCCTATGCTTGGACCACTTCGTGGGGTGTCAGTACGCGCTTGATCGGTGCGCTCATCATGACGCATTCTGATGACGATGGATTTGTATTGCCCCCGCGACTAGCACCCGCTCATGCGGTCATTCTTCCCATCTATCGCGACGATGCTCAGCGAGCCGAAGTGCTCGAGTACTGCAAGAAGCTGCGTGAGGAGCTGAGCCAAAAAGTCTATGCGGGACGCATCGTTGAAATCGAAATAGATGATCGCGATCTGCGTGGCGGAGAAAAGAAGTGGTACCACGTAAAACGCGGTGTGCCACTGCGAATTGAAGTTGGTCCCAAGGACATCGCGAAAGATTCGGTCTTTGTGGCGCGTCGCGATACGGGCGAGCAGACCAGCATGGAACGAACTGCATTGGTTTCAGGCATCGCCGATTTGCTGCAGACTATGCAAGACAACTTGTACAACCGAGCTCTCAAGATGCGAGAAGATAACACAGTCGAAATCACTTCCGAGAAAGAGTTTCGAGCTTA
>JANPLP010000641.1:0-2686 GCA_031426595.1 Planctomycetia bacterium
GCTACGCTTGAGGTAGCGGAACTTGAGGCAGGCGCGATTCTCGAAGTGCAATTGCAACTGCCGATCGAAGCCTATGCGATGGGCAATCGCAACGGTACACCGATGGGATTCCAAACGCTCATCGTGGCAATCGATAGCTTCGATGTGCTGATTGAATCGGATGAGTCGAACAACGTTCGCGCACTCAATGCAAGTGAGATGCCTGCGGAGCAGCCGGTTGCGGTCACCCAAGCGGTTGAAATGCTGCAATCAAGCGAAACCGGGGCTACGACCATAGTACAAACTCAAACGCCCCGTGGAGTCGACTCACCTGTTGAGCGTCCGGACCTGGAACAACCGACGCCTGATTCCCTGCGTGCTGCCATTCGGATGTTGACTCCAGCACCAGACGCCAATGCTCAAGCATCACTGGGAACATAACGAGCTGACGGTGTTCGTGGTCGCAGGTTTGGCAAGCACCTCTGCCAACTGCGACCACGCTTTCATCAGTGCGCGCTGAGTAGAAAACGATGCCAAGAGAACGACCAATCCAGCAATGCTGGCCCCGATCATCTCGACACGAGAATTTCCGTGCTTCAGGCAGGTCGTTGAGCAAAAAACTTAGCAACGCCCATGCCCATGCTATATTAACGTTCCTCACACTACCAGTTTGCCGTTCACCCTATGGAAAACCCATGATGGATCACATCGACGAGCAAGTGCAGATCGCGGCCATCAAAGGTGGCAGCACCGCGGCATTGGCCGACTACATCCAGTCGCATCGCGATCAATTGATGGGGTTCATCCGCGCAATCACGGGGACGCGACTGATGAGTGTCATGGAACTAGATGACCTCGTTCAAGAGGTATCGGCTTCGGCTTTCCAAAGCCTTGCGACCGCGCCGCTAGACCAGTTCACACCCATGGAATGGATTCAGCAAATAGCGCGGAGACGAGTCGTCGACGCTCATCGGTTTCACTTCGAAGCGCAACGTCGCGACGCTGGTAAACAGCAATCGTTGCACGCTCCTAGCGGCGGCAACGATGAAGCGTTGGGACTAGAGCATCTGCTTGCCGCCAGCTTTACAACACCGAGTGCTGCGGTGAGCCAAGACATTCGGCTGACTCGCATGCAGCAAGCGCTCGGCCAATTGAGCGAAGAGCAGCAGGCCGCGATTCGGTTGCGCTATGTCAATGGACTCAACACCAAAGATATCGCTGCGAAGCTTAACAAAACGGATGTCGCTATCCGCGTCCTTCTGTCGAGAAGCGTGCGGCAACTTGAAACACTACTTCAAGACGTAAAGCCCACGCGTTAAGCATAGCCATTACGAAACCGTTTCGTCCCGCGTACGCACTCAACAATTCGCGGGCAGTTTGAGGTACGACATAACCCTGTTTGTGAAGGCGACCAAGGAACTCATCGACCCGATGCGGTTGGCCAGCAACTAAGTTGAACAGCTCGCCGAATCGAGTCGCCAATTCGCACCACGCCATCGGCTTGATTTTCAGTCGTTCGAGTATCAGCGGAGCGATAGTCGACTGCAACAACGTCAAGGCCTCAACGGAATCAACGCTATCCTCAACCGCGCCAACAATCTTTTGCAATCACTCTGGAGCTGAAGTAAATTGACTGTCTTCGATCGTCTGTGCCCCATCAGCTCGTACCGGATTCAGATCCGCATAAACCGCACAAGCCAAGATTGCTTCGTCATCGATAAGTCGTACGGCGTCGGGCGCGACGCGGGAAGCCCGTGATTTTGACGATTCGTACTGAAGCGATGCACGAATCTGGCCATTCCTTTTACTTGTCGGCAAATAGCGTCGGGCTAACGGACTCTGTGCCGACGGACTTCATTGAGTTTCCAGACGAAGTTTTAAATACGCGCAGCTCTATGGCTACTGTTGAAATGACAACTGGCGATCTGCTTGACCAAGACGTTGAAATAATTGTCAACGCTTGGAATCGAAACATCATTCCTTGGTGGTTGTTACTTCCACAGGGTGTTTCTGGAGCGATCAAGAAACGAGCAGGTTATCAGCCTTTCCGCGAAGTCGCGAATTTCGGACCGATACCGCTAGGCGGCGCAGTCCTCACCAGCGCTGGCCGAATGCCGTTCAAGGGAATCATTCACGTTGCGGGCATAAGTATGTGGTGGCGCTCTTCGGAGTATTCCATTCGTAAGTCTTGTCGAAGCGCCATGCGCATCGTCAAGGAACACAGTTTCAAGTCGATCGCATTTCCACTCATCGGGGCAGGTACCGGAGATGGCTCGGTTGATCAAGTTGAGAAGTTGATGACCGCTCAGCTCCGCGCAGAAGAATACGATGGGAGAGTTGTCGTCGTCCGATTCAAGGAGGAAGCGAGAACTTTCATATAATCGAATAGCAACGACATGTTTCACTCACCGCGAATTATGCAGTGGTTAGATTGGAGCCGTTGATTGAACCAGGAAGTGCGAGTACTGTACGTTATTCAAGGAGTACAGACAATCGCTCTTCGCTAGGTGTGCTTACGATGCAGTTCGGAAACACGGATCGAGTGCTTCGCATGCGACGCGTGAATAACTCAACAACATCTTTCCGGTCAGATGAATGTCAGTGTTTCGTACATCAGCAAGGTTGAAAACGAACAGTTGCACGTTGTGGACTAAGCATCAGAGAAGTTCATCCACAAGCGTGCGGTTGAGTTGAACGGGGATGAGGG
>JANPLP010000642.1:0-15278 GCA_031426595.1 Planctomycetia bacterium
AACACCCAGTCCGTATGACCGCGCAGCGTCGTGATCAGCGCCCCCGATTGAGCGTCCCAGACCCGGAGTGTGCTGTCGCGACCGCCAGTCGCCACTTCCGAGCCGTCTGGACTCCAAACGATCTGCTGAATGCGGTCGGCGTGTCCCGAAAGTTCTGATAGCACTTTGCCATCTTCGCCCGACACGATGTACGCCGTTCGGTCGGAAGCCACCGCCATCCGTTGACCGTCGGGGCTCCACTCCATACGGTCGCCCGGATGCGTCCACTGTCGCTCCCCCGTGGCAATGTCGAAAACCGACAGATATGAAGCCATCCACGGTCGGCTGGGATGCCACGCAATACCGGACTCGCGGTCAAGTACCTCGAACTTTTTAACGGACAGGCCAGTTTCCACGTTGCTGATGACGACGCTCGCCCCGGCCTTCGCGGCGATCTCTCTGCCATCGGGACTCCAGCACACTGAGTTCACCACAGCGTCCATCGGTTGCACCGGCGCACAAATCTCTCGCGTGACCGAATCCCAAATGCGAACAGTCTTGTCGTGACTCGCTGCCGCAATCCGGTCTCCCTTGGGACTCCACGCGAGGAAATAGAAGGGGCCTGCGTCGCTGGCTAACTCAAACACCAGCTTGCCGTTTGCCGCTTCCCAGACCCGGACACAGCCGTCTCGACCGCCCGTCGCGAACTGAGCTCCCCCCGGATGCCAGGCGATGCAGTTCGCATTCGGATCTTCAACCGTCATCTGATCGGGGTGTTGAAGAGCTTCGAGGTACGACCACTCCCAGCCTCGCAGGTCGCGAGTCACTAGCGCCGGGCCCCAGTTTGCCGTGATCTGCGCAACGCGCCGCAAGCCGCTTGGATCATCCGCGGCGTGTCCGGCAAGATTCATCTCAGCGGCATACAGCGTCGCCTGCATCGCCTGCTCGCGAACCTCAGCCTGTTGCCGCAACTCCGATTCGCGTTGCTGTAAGTCCTGCGCTTCCTGAGCCAGCGTCTGCTCGCGGAGTGCGGCCTTCTCAGCCAGTTGTCGTGCTTCATCCGCCTTTCGCTCCGCCCGTAACGCTTCGTCCTTCAGCACTCGCTGAACCATCGCCGACCTGAACGACGCGATCCCGCCCACTGAAACAAGGACCACTATGACTGCTGCCATCATCAGTTGCAGCCGTTTCGCTTGACGCTCGGCCCGCGCTCTCGCTTCTGTCTCCGCGACGGTGTGCAACGCCTCTTCCGCGCGAGCCGACTCGGCCGCGCGTTGCAATTCTGTTTCTCGCAGACGCGATTCCACGGATGCGAGATGCGCGGTGACTCGTTCGGCCAGCACGCTTGCATCGCGGGGTCGATCTTTGGGTTCGAGTTCAAGGCAGTGCTTCGCCAGCGCGATTAGTTCGGCGTCGGCTCCGCACGCATCGAGACGCTGGAAGCAATCGCTTAGCTTGCCGCGCGAGGCCATTCTGTAAACCTGGGTCCCATCGTCGGCCACGTACGGCGGCTTGCCGGTCAGGACTTCGCACAGGATCGCCCCCAGACCAAACACGTCGGCCCGTTCGTCGAGATGGTCGATTTCCCCCAGCGCCTGTTCGGGCGGCATGTAGGCCGGAGTCCCCATCACGCTCCCCATCTGCGTGTGTGAGCCGACGGTGCCAAATGTCGCCGGCACATCGCTGCCGATCTGGCTCCGCAGCGTCTGGATGATGCTCTGCCCCTGCAGTTTGTCGTGCGCCTTCTTCTCATCCGCCACGCCGCCAGCGGGCAGCACCTTTGCCAGGCCCCAATCCATCACCTGCACTTCGCCAAACGCGCCCACCATAATATTGGCCGGCTTGAGATCTCGATGAATCACCCCGCGCGAATGCGCGTAAGCCATCGTCTGACAGATCTGCTCGAAGATCCCCACGAACTTGCCACGTTCCGCCGTCGGTTCGTCTCGATCGGCCAGCAGCTTCGAAAGTGTCTCGCCCTTGACCAGCTTCATGGCAAAGAACGGTCGCCGGTCAGCGAACGCGCCCAGCTCGTAGATAGGAGCAATCCCCGGATGCTGCAACTGCCCGCCGATCTGAGCTTCCTCAACAAACCGCTGGATGACGTCTGGTTTGTCCTTATGCTGATCCAGCAGCACCTTGATCGCCAGGTCGCGCCCGAGATCGGTATCGCGGCCTTTCAGGATCGCCCCCATCCCGCCCCGTGCGATCTCGCCTTGTAGCTGATACCGGCTGTCGGAATCCCGCTGCGGCATCTCCGGAGACTTCGGTCGCATGATCGGCTCGTGGCCTTCTTCCAACGCATCCCGCAGAGCCACTCGCGGCACATTATCGATGACCTTCTCCAGGCTTTTCAGCACGCTCTGTCCCGCGCTGCCGATCACGACCGCCTGGCCCTCATCGAACGCCGCTGTTAATCCCGCCTGCAAAGCATCCGACCGGTCCCGATTCGGGACGTCTACGATCGCGCCTCGCAGTTCTGCAGCAGGCTGTTCGAGATACAGCGATTCGAGGGCGAAAACGGACAAGAGCTTTTCCACACGTTCGCGAAGGGACGCGTCTCCCGCACACGCTTCGGTGAGGTAGGCATCTCGGTCGGAGCGAGATTCAATTTTTCGAGCGGTATTAAAAACGGAAGCTTCGGTAGGTTTTTCTGACTGCATAGTCTGCCACTCTCAACAAACACCAGACGAGGCGATGGTCCCCGAAGTCAGTGCGAAATCTGGCAGAGAATCACCCAATCGGATTTCGAGTTTTCAGGAGATTTTCTCCCGCTCCTCCCTGTCAGCCAACTCCAGCCGCAGCCAAGTTTTCGCATACGCCCAATCATTGTCAGCCGTTGAAGCAGAAATCCCCAGCGCTCGAGCTGCCTCTGGCAACGTCAAGCCCGCAAAAAATCGTAGACGGACCAATTCGGCTTTGCGATGATCCTGCTGGTCGAGTTTCTGCAATGCCTCATCAACTGCCAGCACGTCTACGGAAGGAATCTGAACGGATGCTGCATCGTCCGTCAGCGAGACTCGTTTGTATTCGCCCCCCGCCTTCAATTGTTTCTTGCGGCGAGCATTTTCGACCAGAATCCGCTGCATCGCCCTAGCTGCCGCCGCGAAGAAATGTCCGCGGCCATTCCAATGAACATCCATCTCAGAATCAACAAGTCGCAACCAGGCTTCATGGACCAGCACCGTGGCTTGAATCGTCTGCCCCGGTTTTTCGTGGGAGAGCTTCGCGGCCGCCAATTTCCGCAATTCCCCATACACTAGCGGCAAGAGCTTTTCCGCTGCCGATGGATCGCCGGACTCGATTTGCGACAGGATACGGGTAACGTCGGACATGAAAGGGAGCTTTGAATCAATAAGCCATGTCAATATTCAACGCCTGTATAACATGGCTGAGATTACCCCGCCCCGCAACTATGGATTCCATTAGTAAACTGCGGACAAACCCCACCTTGTAGACAATGAAACAGTGGACCTGTTGGCCTGCCTCACTACCGGCAAGTAGACGTTTACATGGGCAGGGATTCCAACTGACCTCATACGCGATGCGAACTCACCAGTAGTGTTTGAGGTATCCATTTTCGTAATCAGCAGCTGATGGCAAAAAGTTCTTGGATTTGGAGAAATCTGGGATCGACTCGCTTCGACTTATCGGTAGCGAGGGAAATTTTATCAATGTCAGGAGTTGATGTGGAGAACTGGCAAGAGATCGTAAAGGAGCACGGGCCATCGGCTTATCAAGCTGCTTGGCGAATCCTGGGGCATACTCAGGACTGCGAAGACGTGCTCCAAGAAGTGTTTATCGAAGCCTATAAGTTCTTCGCTGCGGGGAGGGTCCAAAGTCCAAAGGCATTCCTGTACCGACTGGTTACTTTTCGAGCCTTAGATGCATTACGACGCAGGAAAGACCATTTGGAGCTAGATGCCTCTCGCCTCCTTGATCGGTCGCAAGGGCCGCTGGAGCAAGTCGTTCAGCGCGACGAAGATCTTCGATTGAGAATGATTGTGGCCGAACTTCCCTCGCGGCAGGCTGCTGTATTCTGCCTGACTTATTTCGAGGAATTATCCGCTGATGAAGTTGCTCTCGCGCTGGAGATTTCCACGAATGCGGTCGGCTTGGCGCTGCATAAAGCCCGTGCGAAGTTGCAAGAGTGGATGATCAAAGAATCGAAGAGGAATCCATTATGAACCAGAATCACGATGCATGGGAAACCAACATGCCCGCTGAATTTCGAACTGAGTTAAGCAATGTTCGCTCGAGTGTCGCCCCTGGAGAATCCATGAAGCGATTCATGCTCGCTGCGGAAGAGGTCGAATTGACTGTCGCCGCCATGAAGCGTGCGGCGTTTAACGCAAACCTGATCGCCATCGCAGGCTGCCTCATCGTAGCGATTGGAACTTTGTTGCTAATAGCATGGACGCAGGTAAATTTTTTGATCGCGACGATCGTTGTTGCTTATGCATTTTCAACCATCGGTTTCTTATTGGGGCTGATCCGTGGAGTGCGAGACAAAAAAGTGGCCGGCGCGATTTTGATGGACTGCGGTCGTATGAAGACGAGTGGATTCGCTTTCCTTTACTTTGCAATAGTTCCGCTCTTGATTGTGATCATGACATGCGTGGACTTCAACACGATGCCTTGGTATTACTGGGCATTGGGTGCGATACTCTGCATGCCCATGGCGATTTACTTCCTGTCGATTATCACAGGGCATTTGCAAGTTCGCACCAACGGCATTTGGCACTATATTGGCTTTCTGCCGTGGCATGAGATCGAGTCTTGGGGATGGACAGGGGAATCTGAATCGACATTGCTCATAGTCAAAAATGGAAGATGGCCATTTTCGCGACGTGGCGCGCTTCATGTTCCAAACGACATGAAGGAGCAGGTCGACGAGTACCTTCGGCAGTACTGCGTTGCGCGGCCGAACTTACCTGATTGACTTGGTCCTGTGCCAACGAACCTTGACCATCGACCGGAGTCGATTTCATCGAACCACAGTCCGATGTACGGCTGGCGATGGACGCAAAACACACTCAATGCAAACGGACCAGATGCCCCTACGATCTCCTCCTCGGCGAACTTTCCCATGGTGCGCAGAGTCCGCGGACGGGCTTGCGAAAGGAGCCATTTAACGACTGGTAAAGCTGAAACTCGAATCAGTTCCATGCTTTACTTCGCTGTTGAGACGAATGAAAATCAACACGCTTACGAAAACTGATTTACGTGCACTCGGAGTACAACGATGGAACTCGGTAATTTTTCCGTTAGCTTGGCAGTCAAGAGTCTCGCCGAATCGAAGAGCTTCTATGCGAAACTTGGCTTTCAAGCGATTCATGGCGATGGAGTTAAATGGGTTATCATGCAAAACGCTACGGCTACGGTCGGACTGTTTGAGGGCATGTTTGAGAAGAACATTTTGACCTTCAATCCGGGCTGGGACCGCAACGGGAGTAATACTGACCCGTTTGAAGACGCGCGCTCGATCCAGCAGGCCCTTAAGGCCCAAGGAATCACGTTCCAAGTCGAAGCGGATGCAGCCTCCACTGGTCCTGCACATGTTGTTTTCACCGATCCGGATGGCAACATCATCATGCTGGATCAACATCGCTGACTTTGCGTTGCAAACTACACGCTTTTTCAACATTGATCTGAACGAACCGCGTGATGTCGGATGGTTCGTCGAGCAAAGTAAGCGCGAGCTGCGTTATTTCCACTACACGTGACATAGCCGTTGAAGCCAACTTGCCCACCCTGCTCAAAGGTCGACTTATTTGACGATGACATTTTTTTGATGCCGCGTAGATTGCGACCAGAGCTCCGACTATCAATATCATGGCTCAGCGAGAAGTCAACGTGAATGTCATTTCGCTAACTGTCATTTGGCTAACCCTGATTTATTCTACTATCTAAACAGCTACACTATTGAACTTCATAGATTGTCCAACAGAACGCTGGCCATGTCGCCCAGATTCAACCGTTCGAAGTGGTAGCAAGGTTGGCCTACCGGTTAAATTTAAAACGCTGATGGGAATATCTGAGCCATGCCTGAAACCCCAGTTAACCGAAATCTTCTATTTGGGATTTTAGCGCTTCAGAATAATTTTATTAGCCGCGACTCATTGGTCTCAGCATTTGCAGTATGGATTGTAGACAAACGCCGTCGGCTCGGTGAGATCTTGTTAGAGCAGGGCAAATTGCCGAAAGCGCTCGATGATTTAATCAGTGCGCTCGTAGAACAGCATCTCCAACTTCACAGCAATGATCCTGAACGAAGCTTAGCCGCGCTCAGTACCGTCGGATCAATTCGCAACGATTTACAGAGCCTAGGTGACCCTCAACTAGAGGCTAGTCTGGGCGCAATCGCACATGATTCACCTGCTGGCACCAACTCGGGAATGGATTCGACCACCGTTTGGAGCAGCGAAGGGCGCCGATTCCGTATTCTGCGACCGCTTGCAAGAGGTGGGCTAGGCGAAGTCTATGTGGCACACGATCTTGAGCTTCACCGTGAAGTGGCGCTAAAAGAAATTCAGAGTCGGTTCGTAGCTAACTCTAACAGTCGCTCTCGCTTCGTACAGGAAGCTGAGATTACTGGAAGTCTAGAACACCCTGGAATTGTACCTGTCTATGGGCTGGGGCAATATGCCGATGGTCGTCCGTTTTATGCGATGCGATTCATTCGGGGCGACAATCTCAGTCAAGCGATCGCGGCTTTCCATAAATCCGAAGGACCAAGTCGGGATCGTGGTTTGCGTTCCGTCGAACTGCGCCAGTTGCTTGGTCGCTTTATTGACGTTTGCCAGGCGATCGAATACGCGCATAGTCGCGGGATACTGCATCGAGATCTGAAACCCGGAAACATCATGCTTGGCAAGTATGGCGAGACGCTCGTAGTCGATTGGGGACTTGCAAAATCGGTGGCACGAACCAACGGCGACCAGGAGATTGACGAAACCACACTGCGACCGATGACTTCCGATGAGATGGATGAGACGGCCATGGGGTCAGCAATTGGTACGCCAGGATACATGAGCCCTGAACAGGCAGCTGGGCGGCTCGAAGAACTAGGGCCGACAAGTGACGTTTATAGTTTGGGTGCGACTCTTTACTGCGTGCTGACTGGTCGTCCACCTGTTCAAGGAAACGATAAGGGTGAAGTCCTGATGAAAGTGCAACGCGGCGACTTCCCACGACCTAGGGAAATCAAACCCGATGTGCCCGCTGCATTACAGGCCATATGCCTCAAAGCGATGATGACAATTCCACAGCAACGTTATTCCTCCGCGCGGAAGCTTGCAGAAGATTTGGAGTTGTGGCTGGCAGATGAACCGATTTCAGCATTTAGGGACCCGTTCTTGGTGCGAGCTGGCCGCACAATTCGAAAACATAAATCAGTGTTTGTAATAGCCCTGACGTTCGGTGTTCTTGGTCTCATTATCCTGTCGATTTTTACGGCGATTCTCTCAAGGAAAAATAGTGAGTTGGCGTCTGCCTACAGCCTGGCTGAGGTAAACCGGAAAAAGGCGGAGTTGCAACAATCGCTTGCAGAAACTAATGCCGAGACGGCACAATCGGCGGCTCTCAATATTGCAGAAATTGCCGAACTGCGTCTCTCTAGCACACCGGGCCAAGAAGGATTCCGTGAATCAATGATGGATCAAGTGCATGCGTTGTATTCCAAGATTCATGCTGAACACCCAAAGGATGAAGCCGTTGAGTGGCAACTTGCGAAACTCTCTCGCTTAACTGGGAACGTAAAGCGACTGCTTCTCAAACTTAGTGACTCTCAACAACTGCTGTCTCAGTCGCTAGCCTTACAAACACATCTCGCCCAAAGAGACAATGAGTCACGACGCTACTTGGCAGAGACCTATCGCGACCAAGCAACTCTCGCAAAACTCTCTGGCGATTTGGCGCTGGCTACTACATCCTTTGAAAGTGCGGGAGCAATCATCATTGAGCTATTGAAAGAATCCCCAGCGGATGCCGATCTCAGAGGTATATCAGCCACGATCGACTTGGAAAGTGTCGCTCTTCACTTGGACTTGCTAAACGAAACGGCCGCACTGGAGGCAGCGGCAAGATGCGAGGGGACGTTGCTGGAGTTAATCGAAAAATCTCAGCATCGCGATAGCGACTACTTTGCCACATTATTTGCGACGTCGCGACTTGGGCAAGTGTTAACTAAGCTCGGGCGAATTGAAGAATCGCAATCTGTCTATGATGCTGGTGTAAAACGAGGTAGAGCCTGGCTAGAAATAAGTGCTTCTCCAGATCTACGTCGCGCATTTGCCCGATTGCTGATGTACCAAGCCACCGATTTGGCCGAACAAGAACCGTTGCCGGACCATGCAGAATCGCTGATTGTCGAAGCCATCGATCGTTACAACATTCTGGTAAATGCCAACCCCAGCCCAAGCATTCGGACTTACTTGGCTGCAGCCTATCGAACGCAAGGCATTATCGCGCAAAAGAACGGAGAGCAAGAAAGGGCAATCCAAGCATATGAAACTTCGGTCTCGCTGCTCGAAAAGTTAGTCTCCGAGAGCCCTACGGCTGACAGCCACCAGCAACTTGCAAGTAGTCAATTTCGACTGGGTGGCTACTATCAACTGACTCAAAATATATCGAAGGCGAGTGCACTCTATCAGTCGGCGATCAACAGTCAGCAGCAAGCTGTGGCCCTTAAGCCGGCTAGCCTTGCTGACCGTAAATCGCTCGCGTTTTATCAGCATGCATTGGAGGCGCTAAAATAACTCCATTTCAATCAAATTGAAGTTCGTGTTCTCTGCTGAAAACGACTCATTTATGGGTCCACCACGCCGCCATCAACCACAGCAGGTGAAGTCACTAAACCGCGCGTCACGGTTACAGTTGCCCCACCAAGGTCGTCGTCAATGATATTCCTATCTTCCTTGTTGCTTGTATCAGCACCTCTTTCACGCGAAACTTTTGCAGAGCCATACTTTATCGAGCCGCTAGTTGTCACTTTGGTGATGACTCCAGACCACGCCTCAGTTCCGACAACAATCTTCACCCTATCGTCGACCGCCAAATCTGCTCCAAATACACAGACCTTTGACTGTCCGTTTCTTTTAAGCTGCGGACCAATTCCAGTTACACTTACTGCCATGACATTTCTCGTTTATTGTTGATGAATCAGGCCGTTCCTATTTACTACTTGACTAATGTAAGCTTTCAATTAGCCGCTAGCAATAATAGGCCAAACTAATTGCTGCGCAAATGCGATTTCGGTTTTAGCTAAGGCTTTAGAAAGATTTGCGAAAGAAAACCATGCGTGTAACACGAGTTTCGATCACCGACGCCTGACTACTTTATGGCAGAATGCGAGCAGATTTTGCTACCATAAGTAAACAAAAAAAACCTGTACTCTCCTACTGAAGCAAAAGACATGCAAGACAGTTTTGACCTCCATGATGCAGCGTTACCACGACAATTCAACATCGGCTCCCTTTCCATACAGAATGGACACAGGTGGCGATTAAGCCATGTCGTTTGGGAAGGTACAGCAAAATCAGTTGGCGCAACTTTCTTTTGCGATCTAGAGGCGCCCTGGGACAATACGAACTTGCTTCGCATAGAATTGTACAGACTGCCCGTTGGCTCAAATGAGTTGGCGGAGCAAATCGAATGGTACACGCGTGGTCGAAAAAGTCGTCGGATCAAGATCGCTGATGGACCGCTTTTTGATGAAAGTATGTTGGCGTTTGCATGCTTCGGTGATGAATGGGATTGCGACGCGTTTGCACTTTCCAAGCGCGAAATCATCCGAATTTATCAGTCAAAGAAATTCGCCGTAATTTTCCGATTTCTGGCGAGGTCCGGGACTTTACTGGACCATCCAATTTTCAAGCGTCTAGCCAAAGACATCTCTTTTGATCCACTTTGCTGGGAGAAGAAGGCTCCGAGCATCACAGAGAAGAAAAGAAAGACGAAGATATCTGACAAAGCGTTGACTCGCGAAGAATCACATGAACTGCAGCACATAATCGAGTCTGTGGAAAAGCGTTTTGGCATAACAAAGACAACCAAGACCAGTCGTACAATAGAACTCGCAGAGGGCGAGATAGAAAGTTCACGCAACAAAGGGAGGTTGACTGCGTCGCGGAAAGCTGACCTTGCTTTAGAGCTTGGGGCATTAATTGGGCACTGTTTCTGCAAGGAGCTGAAATGGGAGTGGCGACGACTTACTTACCCAGACGTCGAAAGCGTGATCTGTATTTGCTCCCCGGAGCGTAGTTTAGTGATTTGCCCTGGTGCTTGGGTCGCAGATTTATTGCGATCCAAAACTCGCCAACTGAACTGTCAATTGACATTCAATTTGATTGAAGGCCGCCGACTCCCGCCAACTCGTCCCGGCGCGTACACACCTATTAATTAAGTTTTGCGCTAACAGCGCGACCCGAATCGCTGCAGCAACGAATCGCGTTAGACTACTTTTTCGTGATGGTGCGTCGGAAGATATCCCTACTGTTTCTAACGAACGGATTTAATGAAGAGCTTGAACTTTCGCATGAGGTTTGGATGAAAACTAATGTCGTTGCCCACTCCGCCTGACAGGTTCTCGTAGTAAACCAGCTCCATCGAGATCAGCCGCTTTATTGCGATCGAAATATCTCGATGTACTGCTTGATTTCTACGGCTAGGGGTTGACGGGATCCAGTTCTGCATAAGAGCTACACTGGAACGACGCGAAGATGCCCCTGTTTTTGCCTGGTAGCAAATCTCTGTTGTTATCCGCTCTAAGTTCATAGCGATCGTGTTGCTCACGGAGCATTTTAACAGCCTTTTGAAGCGACTTGCGGGCAATCAACCACTTGAAAATAATGTCCTGCATCAGTCTCACGCGGCTCAGCTTGATTTATCCAAATCGAACAGGGCTTCGATCCTTTACACCTGCTTTTACCCTACTCTTTGCGAGGCGTGCTGTGGCCACCTTTTTCCGAACCTTGGTTGTTTTTGTTATCTTGCACTCCGGGTTTATGGCCGCACAGACGCCGACCATTTTCTTAAAAGATGTACCCGCAGGATTGCCCGATATTTCGGCGGATGAACCCATGGCGGCTGAGTTTTCAATGGAAAAGGCAGCTCAGTATTTAGATCGTTCGGCGCTCAACTGGCAGAAGACTAAAAACTGCGTTACCTGCCACACCAACTTGTTTTACATGGTTGCCAGACCAGCGCTGAACTCAATCCAGACGGATTCCGGTGAAGTCCGCAGCTTCTATGAAGACTATCGCAAGGTGCGATGGCAGAAGTCTAGCCCGAAGGAAGATGATGGTTTTTGGCCCATTGTTGTTGGCACGGGTTTAGCCATGAATGACTTGCAGTCCACAGGCAAGCTCAGCAATGTCGCTCGTGAAGTCCTCGATATCATGTGGACGGTGCAACGAAAAGATGGAGGGTGGAGTTGGCCTGATTGCGATTATGCACCCATGGAGATTGATGACCACTATGGAGTAACAGTCGCCGCGCTTACGACCGGAATCGCAGCAGACGGCTATGCGCAGACGCCGCAAGCGCTTGCTGGTCTAGAAAAACTTCGCGGCTATTTTAAGAACAATCCACCCAAGTCGCTGCACCATCGCGCCATGCTCGCATGGTGTTCCATTAGGATCGAAGGAATTGCCACCGATGAAGAACGCAAACAAACACTCCATGAGCTGCTTAATCTCCAGCTTGCCGACGGCGGCTGGTCGACTTCCGGATTTCTCACCGACTGGAAGGGACTTGCTCGCGACGATGGCGAGCCACTGGACACGAAGACAAGCGATGGTTACGGCACCGGTTTGGTTATCGTCATAGCCAGAGAACTTGGAGTTCCTGCAGACGATGCACGCTTACAGCGTGGAATCCAATGGATCCGCTCACATCAGCGTGAGAGTGGAAAATGGTTTACGAAATCACCCGTGAATGATGCAGGCAATTTGATTTCCAACGCAGGCAGTGCCTATGTTGTCTTGGCACTTCAGGCCTGCGGCGAGTTGCCTGGCTGGCCCTTCGATTCGATCAAATCGGCAAGAAAGTAACAACATGTATCAACATTCATTCCTGAAACGCAGACAATTTTTGACGGCCGCAACTGCCGTCTCCATCGGTGGTGTCGTCGGTGTATCGAGTTCCAAACTTTGGTCCGCCGAGTACGCTTTGAAGGGGGAGATAGATCAGGTACTTCAAGGCGAGACGGAGCACTTCTATTATCGGCTTGCACCCGCTAGTCCGTATGTGGATTCACATCGAGAAAACCGAGCGTTTGGTTTCAGCAAAGGCGAGGTTTTTCTGTCCGAAGACAATTGCGTGTCGTGGGTACACAGCGCACCGTTTCCAGATGCAAACAACATTACTTTCAGCTGCTTGATGAAGAACGGAAATGTGCTCTTCGCAACTCGCGAAAAACTATTCCTCAGCGTGGATAACCTAGCGAACATTGACGAAGTCATCGTTAAGAACGTGGACGGTAGCGACTACCAACCTCATAAGCCGAAAAATCCCGATCAGCCAGGATGGTACTTTCATGCGCTTGACGGAGTCCATACTTGGGACGTTGACGGCTTAGAGATGCTGGTATGGGGCAACTACTGTAATGTGGATGGAGGACCGGTGCCCGCAAACATTTACTACTCAATCGACCATGGGCAAACAGTGAAGATTGCATTTGCATTTGGTCAAAATCCCGACTTCCAAATCGCTGGTGCAGAAAGGAAGGATTTCCTCGGGAATCGTGCTAATCCACTTATTTGTCGACACATTCATGCGGTCACATACAACCCTGTGGAAAAGGCATTTTATGCCTGTACTGGGGATCTCGAACGTGGACACGGTCTGGAGTGTCATTGGCTTCGCGGTGTGTACGATGCAAAAACTGATCTTTGGGAATGGCAAGTTCAAGTCTCAGTCGACGCAAATTCACGTTTCAAATCGGGTGGAATCCAATTCGTCGACGGGCAATTGTATTGGGCTGCCGACGCAAACGGTCCCAAACAAGACTCAGAAAAATATGATCGTGGTATTTTTCGATGCCATCCTGAAAACCTAACAGATCCAAGCAAGCACACGCTGCTTTTCGATCCCAAGTACGAAGTCGCCACTATGATCATCCAAGACAATTTCATCTTGGCAGGGCTGAGCGATGTGTCCTCACCCTTTGCGACAGGCGTCCTAGTTTCTCCAGATCTCGGAAAATCCTGGGCCACGTACGATCTGAAGGAGTTGGGAAAACGATCTCCTTACTGCTTTCATGCCAAGAACAGCGACGGCTGGTTCCGTGTCGATCTGAGGAAGGAATGGATCAAGCGGGCCGAAGTACTTTTCATCAAACCGAAATAAGCTACTTCAAGCTACGAACGATGACAGTAAACGTGACTTTCACGCCGCCTGGAAACTAGGCCAGCCATGTCATCAATCCGTCTGAAGCTATTCACAACGCCACCTCGAGCTCGAAGATTAATCAACGCAGAAGCTCAGCTCGCGGGGCTTCTGCCATATTGGAATGTGAAGGCTATCTTCCTTGCCAGCCAAGCTACTTGAGGGTGTTTTTGTAGAGCACCCCGTCCTTCATGATGATGACGAAGTTCTTCGTCGGATTATCGACGAGCGTAATGTCGGCAATTGGATCGCCGTCAACCAGCAACAGGTCAGCAAGAGCTCCAACTTCGACGACACCCAACTTGCCAGGATAAGGTGTTCGAGGGCCTGCTAGCGCCAGAAGCGCCGCGTTATCGGCTGTTGCCATTTTTAGAGCCTCGGCGGGCGTGTACCACTGCACCATTTTCGAGAGCAATTTTCCTTGAGCCGCAGCGTTTTCTGCACTGAAGAGAACGTCTGTGCCCCATGCAGTTTTTATCTTGAACTTCTTGGCTAGCTTGTAAGCCATATCGGTACCTGCATACATCTGCAATTGCTTGCCCCGTCTAGCAGACCCTTCTGGAAAGGGAGATGGTCTGTCATCGGTGAACGGCTGCAAGCTCCACCAAACTCCTTTTTCTGACATCAACTTTGCGGTTGCTTCATCGAGCAGTTGCCCGTGCTCAATGCACTTCACACCCGCATCGAGGGCCTGTCGCACCGCTCGTGGAGTGTATGCATGCACGGTTACGTAGGTACCCCAATTCTCAGCCGCTTCAACCGCGGCCTGCAACTCGGGTACAGTGTATTGCGTAACATCGAGCGGGTCGTAATTAGAACTGACACCGCCACCCGCCATCAGTTTGATCTGCGATGCTCCCAGCGCCAGTTGTTCGCGAGCACGTTTGCGAACAGCCTCAGCGCTATCCGCAATCGCGGCAGCCCCCATTCGCTCACTGAAATGAAAACTGCCCGGAGCAGACGGCAGTTCCGGTGGCAAACGGAAATCGCCATGCCCTCCTGTTTGTGAAATCATGGCACCACTTGGCCAGATTCGAGGGCCAAGTACCAATCCTCGATCGATACCTCGCTTAAGACCAATTACTGGCCCACCAAGATCCCGGACACTTGTGAAACCTCGCATCAGCATGTCATTCGCTCCCTTAACTGCAGCGACTGTAACGAATGCCAAATCCGATGTGAGCACTTGTTCTTGGGAAAGCGTTTCGAACATGAGGTGCGTATGCGCATCAATAAGCCCCGGCATCAACGTGCGGCCTTTTCCTGCAATTTTCGTCGCCGTCGCAACAGCAGGGTCGTCGATGGTCGATGTCGAGATGGATTTGATCACATTCCCAACAACCAACACGTTGCTTGGCGGCGTGAGCGTTTCCGCAGTTCCATTGAAAACGCGAACGTTCTCGAACAGAAAGGCAGAACCCTTAGGGTCCGCCGCAAGCACGGATTGCGATAGAAGTATCAATTGCGTGACAAGGAGGCTGAAAAGCATTAAGGCAGACTTCATAGTGTTCGTATTGGATCGCTGGGTTGGAGGAGTCGTATGCACGCGTACCTGAGTCATTCGGGTTAATAATCAGCCGAACGCGCTAGCGAGCGGTTTCTGCTATTCAGTTAAACCGAAAGACTTTATTCTAGCATTTCCCTAGAATTCGGTGGCAATCCTCCATAAAACCGAATCGCGTTTTGCTGCCGACGAGTGATCGCAAAGCGAACCATTTGACGATGTAAATGTCCTAGCTGGGGTAAGACTTGCCGATGTGGCTCGACTGAGAAAGGCACCTGTCTTGTAAACAGGTCCATGCTGGCGCGAATCCAGTCGTCGGCTCTGAAGTTTGAACTGCCTGTTCGGATTACATCATTGCAACCGAAACGTCTGAACTAATACTTCGTTCAAATGATTTTGTTTTGAC
>JANPLP010000643.1:0-4892 GCA_031426595.1 Planctomycetia bacterium
CATGGTCGCCGTCCTGTGCAACCTTCCGACATGTTCGACAGTTGGAGCAACGCGTTGGAACAGCAGATGGCCATGCGCCGCGAGCTGCCGAGGTTGAACCGACCCGCGAACTCAGCCGCTTCGCGTGTGCTGGAGAAAACGTTACGTCGTGTACTTCAAGAAGACCGTGAACTGAGGCCCCGCAGTGGTAATGAATTGGCGGGCCGTTTGCGACTGGCGTTGAACACCCAAGCCGCGGAGTACTTCGAACCCGAGTCCCATTCGTGGCGCGCCTGGATTCTGCGGCGGCGCGTGCTGTTCATAACTGCTGTGATCATTTTTGTGCCGAACGGTTTAGCCGGAGCGCTGAACTTCCAATACAACGACAACTCGATCTCTCTCTACTACAAAAACTTGTTGACTTACTTCAAACTTGTCTCCTTCGCCGTCAACCTCACGGCATTTCCAATCGGTGCTGCATTGGTGGTGATGATCATTCGCCCGCTGCAACGGGCTCTCTGGAAAGCCCGCTTGGAGCAGCCGGCGACAGACCGCGAGCTCGACGCAGCCTGGAACCTTGGACACCGCGCCGCCACGATCGGCGGAGCGCTGTGGGCTGTCTCCGGCGTCCTGTTTCCCGTTGCATTGCGAATGGCAGAACCGAACTTCACAACCATGAGTGCAATTGAGTTTTTCTTAAGCCTCGTGATCTGCGGTGGTTTCGCATGGATCTATCCGTTTTTCGGAATCTCCTTGGTTGCCACTATGATTTATTATCCTTACCTGGTCGCCCCCACGATGGTCGATCCCAAGTTAACGGAGCGCGCCGCCCGCATGAAGTCGCGAGCCACCAATTATCTCGCCAGCGCCGCCGCAATTCCCCTTGCCGCCCTCGGACTGCTCGCACTGTCGAGCAAGATCGAAGCGGTGCATCAAATCTTCTTGCTTGCCATCGTCGGCCTCACTGCCATCGCCCTACCGATCGCTTTCATCGCCCACCAACGCATTACTGAAAGCTGCGACATTCTTCTTACTGTTCTCGGTCAATCGGATACTTCAAAATCGAGCAGCAATCGCTGAATACGTTATAGCGTTTGACATCCGCCGCTCTGGCAATCCCAGCAGTTCGACAAAATCGCAGTCCAACGAAATCGCTTGCTCGAACACTACTGCAGCATTAAAGCTTAATTTTGGGATTCTTCGTGTACGAGTGGCACGCCCTGAGGCTCTGCGAAGGGCGTGGCTAATGTCAGTCGAATTACGCCCTTCGCAAAAGCCTCAGGGCGTGCCACCCTAAACTTGAATGTGGACAAAGCACTACGTTTGCGATAACCATTCCGCACTTTCATAAGGTTTCCAACCAAGATTTGCCCAGCTTGCCCTGGACTAAATCTCTGCCAAGCTTACTTTCTCGCGAAAATGTCTGGTGCGCTAGATTCTTTACGTTCCCGCAGCCCTTAGACTATTAGCTCGTGAAGCTAGGCGGCTATAACGTTTTTTCGAAATCTTGTTTTGTGGGAGTGCTTAGTATGTTTAGCTGGAAAAGAATGTTGCGACGCACACTGGTGGTTGGCGCGCTCAGTTGTATTGGTGCGGCAAGTTTAAGTAGCGTTACGCACGCTGAAGATGAACTGGGTATCGGTTCCGCCGCTCCCGCTCTCGACGTAGAGCACTGGGTACAAAATGGAAATGGCAAATTCAAACCGGTGACCGAGTTCCAAAAAGGAAAAGTGTACATCGTTGAGTTCTGGGCAACGTGGTGCGGTCCTTGTATCAGTAGCATGCCGCACTTGGTAGAAACTCAGAAAAAATATGCGGACGAAGTTCAAATCGTTAGCATCAGCAACGAGGATCTCAAGACCGTTGAAAAGTTCCTTGAACGCGAAGTCAGACCAACTGGCAAACCGAGCGATGCTGAAGGCGATCAAGCCGAAAAGGCTGGCGACCAGCCTAAAACGTATCGCGAACTCACCAGCGCTTACTGCTTGACGACCGATCCCGATCGCTCTTCGGATAAGGCTTATATGGAAGCCGCCGGACGGAACGGAATTCCATGTGCATTCATTGTCGGGAAAGATCAGAAGGTCGAATGGATTGGTCACCCCATGGGGATGGACGACGCGCTTGAAGCAGTAGTTACGGACAAATGGGATCGCGCTGCGTTTGCGGAGAAGTACGCCAAAGAACAAGAGGTTAACTTGTTGATGGCCAAGATCATGCGAAACGCCCGCGGCGGCAAGATCGATGAAGCAATGAAACTAATCGATGAGACGCTGGCCACAACCGACTCCGAGCAGATCAAACAAACCCTTCCCCGACTGCGAATCCAGTTGCTAGTTCAAGGTGGTAAGACAGAGGAAGCCATGACTGCCATGGACGAAATGATTGCCGCTGAGAAAAATCCGGCCATGAAATCACAATTGCAGATGACACGCGTTCAACTCCTGCTTCAGGACACGAAGAACCCGAAACTCACCGAGGCGATAACCCAGGCTTATGGAGACTTCAAGGACAACCCGGCTTTTATCAACTTCATCGCTTGGTCCTTGTATGGGAAGTTTGAGTCTGGCGATTTGAAAGACAAGTCGCTGATCACCGCCTCGCGCGCCGCTGCGGAACAAGCTGCGACCAATGCCGAAGGTGCGACCAAAGGTGCAATCTTGGACACCGTCGCGCATTTCCAATTGCTCGACGGCGACGCTGAAGCGGCTCTCAAGACTCAAGAAGAAGCTATTAAGATGGCAGATAACAATTTGAAACCACAGCTCGAAGAGTTCTTGGAGAAGATCAAGAAAGAGATCAAGTAAGGCACAGCGATTTTCTGGCTGGCAGGATTCGCTAGGTACGTGTACCTGAGTCATTCGAGTTAATGATCACCAGGAACGCGGTCGCGTCCAGTTTCTGCTATTCAGTTAAACCGAAAGACTGTCGTCGACGTGCTTAGGAATTCGATCTCAGTTAGGTTTTAACATCGGGCTTCAACCGAACCCGATGTTAAAACCGTTCTCGCCAGCCTCAGCATCTCACCCTCGCCACCCTTCACGCCTTCTACTGAAGAGCTTCGGTGCGAGTCGCTACTTCTTCAGGAACCGAGAGTTTAAGTACTCTTCGACCGTGATCACGCCATCTTCATTTGTGTCCGCCGCGAATTGGATGGACCGATTTCAGTCGATGAAGGTAAGCGGTGCGTTTCGAAGCTGGTTATGGAAGATTACATCCAATAAAATCCGAGATCAAATTCGGCGCAACTCGCGACAAACAAGGTCGACTGGCGGTAGCACGGCGTTGCAGAAACTAAATGAACTTCCCGATGCGATCTGTATTCCGGAAGAAGAGCCGAGTGAGGCGATTGAATTGCAGCAATTGGTAGCGCGTGGGCTGGCGCAAGTGCGAGGCGAGTTTGAAACCCGGAGTTGGGCGATCTTCGAGCGTTCCGTGGTCGATCAGTTGACAACCGAAGCGGTGGCGGCCGAATTTGGCGTCTCATCTGCTGCGGTTCGCCAAGTTCGCAGTCGTGTGCTGCGCCGACTTCGACAACAACTAGGCGATCTTATCGATTGAGCTTGCTCGACGCTGATCTCGCAGTTTGCGTCTCGCCGGATCGCGTTTAGATGGCGGCTGAACCCCCTGACGAGCCGCGTGTACGAACCGCTGCGAGAATCCCCCGCCCGATGGCAAAATGAAGATATTGCAAGTAAACTAGCTCCACATTCGCAGAATCGCTGCACCACTGACATCGCAGTTCCGTGTTCGAAGTTCAAGCGACTGTGCGATTTGACTTGTCCAAAACAACCCCACCGCTTTGCCCTGCAGAGGACCCACCCTATGAAATGGTCGTTACTCGCGCTTCTCATTGTGACGTTCAGCTCCGTCACTCGTGCCGCCGACTTTGAACTCCAAAAAGGAGATCATATTTGCATTGTTGGCGGCAGTATGGCCGAACGTATGCAACATTACGGATGGTTGGAAACACTGCTGCACGCTCAACATCCTGAACACGAATTGGTCTTCCGAAACTTGGCGTACAGCGGTGATGAGATCGACGGATTTCGCAACCGCGACAAACGACTTCGATCGAAAGATTTCGGTTCGTTCGACCAGTGGCTGGAAGGCGCAGCTCCATGTCCGCAACCCGATAAATTATCGCCGCGCGATGCTGGCAAAGTTCGAGAGAATCGCTTCGAACTTACCAACACCAAAGCGGATGTGATCTTCGCGTTCTTCGGCGCAACCGAGTCCATGGCTGGTGAAGCAGGTCTGGCGGAGTTCAAAAAGAACGCGGGCGATTTTATCGACCATGTCCAATCGAAAAAGTACAACGGCAAGTCAGCTCCCCGAGTCGTTCTGTTCTCGCCGACCGCACACGAGTTCATCCAAGATCCCAATCTGCCCACACAAGAGTTTGTGAACAAACACAACGCCGCGATCCGCATGTATGCCGACGCGCTCAGCGAAGTTGCGAAAGCCAAGAAGGTAATGTACGTCGACATCGTGGCTGCCACCGCTGGTGAAAAAGCGGTCGGTAAGTCGCTGACGATTAACGGAGTTCACCAAAATGAGGCGGGCGATCTCGCGATTGCAACCGCTTGCGAAAAAGGCCTAATTGGCAAGTCGAAATATGCCACTTCGCTCGAAGGTTTACGCAAAGCTGTCAACGATAAGAATTTCTTCTGGTACAACCGCTACCGAGTTACCGATGGTTTCTCGACTTACGGCGACCGAGCTTTCCTAAAATTCGCGGAAGGTCCCGGCGGCTACGGCGATGGTCTCTCAAACTATTCCGTGGGGCAACGCGAACTCGACATCCTCGACGTGAAAACATCTAACCGCGATAAAGTGGTTTGGGCGTCATCCAAAGGGAAAGAATCCAAAGCAGACGATTCCAACATTCCATCGCTGATTCCTGTGATTTC
>JANPLP010000644.1:0-4254 GCA_031426595.1 Planctomycetia bacterium
ATCGCGACTTGCTCAAGCGATTGCTCGTGGCCCACTTCATGTATTCGCAATTCGTTACATTCGATATGAATCGGCGGCGCAACCGCCTGAGGACGGCATACAAACCAGTCGTGGATCATCTGCCATGTAGCCGCTAACTGACGCTGTTCTAGTTCAGGGTCACGAAGCTCAATTTTCCAGCCTGTCTCGTTGCGCCCGACAACCACCGCGCGCACCCGCCCCAAAGCAGCCCGCGACTCGGGATGCGATAGCTTGATACCGTGCAAGACAAAATGCTCGGGAGCCAAGGACTCCACCGCCGCTACTTGAACATCGACACCCAACCGAACTGACAACCATTCGGACCAGTAGTTCGCGCGCCGTTCTTGATACGCGGGGATAAACTGCGCAATCGAAAGCCCAATCACAAACAACGCCGGGAACACACCAAGCAATACAAACGCAGTTCGACACAACCCACGTTGCGACGATTCATGCATCTGCCATTGAGTTTTGGTTTTGCGTTTTGCCATCCGTAGCACAGCGATTCAGTGTCTAACCGAGTTGCGAAGGCGCATCTTCCAACCCTGGAATTCGCCTGCCAATTTGACGCTGGAGAATAGCGAACCGCCGCTCAATTCGCCACAGCGATTACACGCTTTATAATGCTGGCAATTCCTAGCATCCTGCGCGGTGCACCATTTGCATGTATTTTGCATGTATAGCGAGCCCAGGCATCGGAATCCCCCTATCAGATTGGCTAACATCATGAGCTTAGATGCAATTCGTTGTTTAGTTGTCGACAAGCGCCACGCAGAAACCACGATGAATGTGCTGAGCCTCCCCGCTGAGCAACTGGGGGCCGGAACCGTGGACATCGAAGTCCATTGGTCATCGCTAAATTACAAAGATGCACTCGCCGCAACAGGACATCCTGGCGTGGTGAAACAATTCCCACACGTCCCCGGTATCGATGCGGCGGGCTCAGTGCTGAAGTGCACCGATGGGACTTTCCATGTAGGTGATTTAGTGCTCGTCACGGGCTATGACTTAGGCCAGGGTCATTGGGGCGGATGGTCCGAGCGTATCCGCGTTCCATCGGCATGGGTCGTTAGTTTACCTAGCGCGCTGACTGAGCGCGACGCGATGGTCTACGGAACCGCCGGATTTACCGCTGCTCAGAGCGTGATGGCGATGGAGCGAAACGGAGTGATGCCAGAGTCCGGTGAAGTTGTCGTGACCGGCGCAACTGGTGGAGTAGGAAGCCTATCGCTTCGCATCTTGGCTCACCTGGGTTACCAAGTGATAGCTGTCACAGGCAAAATGAAACTTACGGAGCAGTTGCTTGAATTAGGCGCCGCTAGAGTCATCAGCCGCAACGATTTGCTCGACGAAACAACGCGACCACTGCTAAACTCGCGTTGGGCAGGAGGCATTGACACCGTAGGCGGAAATTTGCTCACCAGCGTGCTCAGGAGCACTCAATACGGCGGCTGCGTGGCAGCTTGTGGCCTCGTGGCAGGCGCAGAATTGAACATGACCCTTTACCCGTTCCTACTTCGCGGCGTTACGCTCTGCGGAATTGGTTCAGCCGATTGCCCACATGATAAACGATTGCAGATCTGGGACCTGCTAGCTGGCCCATGGCGCCCCGCGACTCTGAATGATCTCGTATCTGAAGTAAGCCTCGCGCAACTTGAGATCGAAGTCCCGCGAATTCTTAGCGGTCGACAAGCAGGTCGCGTCCTCGTCAACCCACGCCTTCACTAGAAAACATTCAATCGCCATTGTTCATTCTAAAAAGCATCCTGCACATTCTTGCGGCAGTCGTAGATCATACGCTTTGATTCATGCCAATCACTTGGCTAAAACTATGACTCGCTTCGCAAACATGGAAAGAGTGATTGTTAGTGGAGATCCGAATCTCCATCTGGACCGACCACTTCCCTTCACTATCGCCTTGAATCATCCAATGCGGCATCACGCAGACGGATTGATGGACCGACTCAAAACCAGCCTCGCTTTGGCTGACCGTCTCAATCGGGAACGTCCAGATACTCGCTGGTTTACTCATACCAATCAAAACGTCGATGCCCAGCCACTGATCGAACAAACCGAGGTAACGCATATCGGTACGATTCAGTTGAGTACCTAGATGCCCGAGTCGATTGCCTTCTAAGTCGTAAAAGAATCGGTCACTCGCGCCGGCTGGTAAACCTGCAAAATTCCATTCCAGTGCCAAATGCAGTTGCCGATCACGCGGCAACCCCTCAACCAAGTAAACCACGTTCATAACGGGACTCCCCGCATCCAAAGTGATCGCCTTCGTCATGCGCAATGGAATTCCCCATGCGTTCCCATCGCGGCTCAACTGCAATTGGATTTTCGACGCGGCGCGGCGAAGCTTGGCTTCAAAGGGCATCGCGACAAAGTCACCTCGCTCCATCGCCTGACCGCTCGCTAAGCGCTCAATAGTCAAGTCGTTATCGTAGAAGTGCTCGAGGAAACTCTTGCGCGGGAAAGTGTCGTATTGCAGCTTCTGATCCAACCCAGCTTGCTTGAACACGACGCGATCATGAATACTCGCCACACACTCATCGGCTGGCGTGTTGCCTTGCAGAACTTTCCGGTGGTAACTCTCCGGCCGCCGTTGCAAAGTCGCCAGCAGATTATGATTCGCGCCCCGCACGTCCCATTCATACATCATCCCGCCCTTAGCGGGTGCGATGAATGCGATCATCTGATCATTCGCCAAACGTACCTCTGGCAGCAAATCAAAGTCGAAGTCATCCGAGGTCGCTTCAACGAAGGAGGCGTTGCCGTGCTCAAGATGATCTAATCGATTCTCCGCCGCGATCAACTCGCTGTAAATCGCATTGCGCAGATGGGGCAGGTAGACGCCACCAAACGCCCCATGCCAGTATGGACAATTGCACTGACCGCGATACAAGTGATCTTCTACCTCGGCCAGAGTCTGACTGCTGTAACCATTAGATCGCGCCGCTTCCAGGCGTTCGCTGATCAACATCATGCGCGAGTACATTTCGTTGGTTTCGTCATAGCGGACCTTGAAGTTCCGCCAGTTCCCCCCACGAATCAAACGGCTTATCTCAGACCATCGTGGATGTGCATGCAACTCATGCGTGATTTCATGGTGGCTCTGCTGCTGCTCAACCGGCAATGCCCACTCGGTCATCTCTCGGTAACTGCAATCTGGTAAATAGATCTTGCCAAGCGGCGCCGTCTCTCGCACCACATCGCACAGCCGAGAGGTTTGCAGCCAGTGCCTGTTTTCCGTGAGAGCATCGAAAAAATTACGCAGCCAACCACGCGTGTAAACATGAGCGTAGGTGTCTGGCCAAGTTCCGAATTTTTCGCCGTCATCCCCAAACACCAACACCGCGCCAGGGGTTTCTCTAGCCACCTGTGCTGCATACTCAATCGTTTTCTCCGGTGCAACGAATGGTACAAGGTATCGAAGTTTCTCACTGCCGGGGAAAACGCGGAGCACATGACCGTTGTCTTCTGTTATGTGATAGCCGCGTAAGCTCTCTTCCGACCAACCAGCCGCTTTAAAGTGATAATCATCGAGCACCGTGTACGCGATCCCTGCACGCACGATGTCCTCTGTTAAAGAAGTTTCCCAAACTCGCTCAGGCATCCACATTCCATTCACGCTTGTGGAGAAGGTGCGATTGAGGTACTCGGTATACGTGCGAATCTGCCCCATGCGATCACGACTTGGCAACATCGGCAGAATAGGCTCATAGAACGGCCCCCCAATGATCTCAATCCGCTGGGCAGCCACCAAACTTCGAACTCGTGCAACATACTCAGGATGCCGCTCTACCAACCAACGCATCAACGGACCCGAAGTGTGCAATGAAATTCGAAGATCTGCGAAGCTCTCAAAAACGTCTAAGAATGGCAGGTAGCTGTCGCGGTACGCTTGTTCGATGACGCCATCGAAGTTACCAATCGGTTGATGATTGTGAAGTACCAGACAAAGCTGCACTGTTTCATTCATGAAATGATCGCCGTATTCGAGAACGCTTGTGGTATACGCTAACTGCAGAGCAAATGAGCAGTCAGGTTCAGCCTCTTGGCTAGCATAGAAGGCTGCGCACACCCTCTATCCAGTCAATCGGAGATATCGGCACCATTCCCAGCTAGCCCACAGTATTTTGCAATTTCGCTCAGCGCAAGTTGCCTTAACCTGACTAGATACCGAACCGCAATCGACGATCGAATGCTGCTATAGACAGTGCCTGCAAC
>JANPLP010000645.1:0-3314 GCA_031426595.1 Planctomycetia bacterium
AAGAGGTTGTTCAGCAAGGTATTCGGGCTGCTGAATCCCATAAAGCCGAATTGCATTCGTTTGTCGTCAATCGTGTTGAGAAAGAGTTGATTTCGCAAGTCCTTTCAAGCTGCAACAATGTGCAAACAAAAGCGGCTGGCAAACTCGGTATCAATCGCAACACGCTTCACAAGAAACTAAAGGAATATGGACTCGAAGGTGCAGACGGCGACCCCGAGTAGGCGGCAGCCGAAGTGGGCGCAGTGTGGATGAACTACGCGACCATTCGCCGTGAGCTCGATTGAGCTCGACGATGCAACATCTGCTGAAATGCTGCGAAAATAAGTTCCATCTGCGGAGCCTTGTACGGAAAGATGTCTACCGGGTCCATCGAGTGTACCACGGCGCCGCTGTCGATCTCAAAAACTAGCAAGCGTCCATCGATTGTTTCAGCGCAGTCGAGCGAGTAGTAATCGAGCCCTATGCGTCGATCGATTTCGTCTAACGCGAGCCTATGCTTTGTGGCAAATCCGGAATCAAAGCTATGCATAAATGCGGCTTCTTCATCGCGATTCTTGCTGTTCTGCAGCATGTCAGCGTTCAGGTAATGCACCATCCAGTTTCGGGAGATAGCCATATGAGCTGCGAAAGGTTGGCCGTTTACGACTGCGATCCGATATTTCCGAAACCAACCATCCGCGCTGCGGTAATCGATAAAAGGAGCCACGAAAAACTCTTCGCTTGATTGCGTATTCAAGAAGTCAATTAAATCAGATGCATCCGCGAGTTTCTCCAGGCCGCATCCTGCATGTGAATTGACAGGCCGTGCGATTACTGGAAAGCAATCGCTTCCCGCTAGCTCATCCATTTCAGTCCGAGTTAAACGATGTGCGTCGCTGGCAACGAGGTTTACGATGGACGAAAGGTTGAGGCTTACTGTGTTGCGACTTAACTGTGCGACTGTAGCGGGAGCGTTGATGAATGGCTTGGGCCAATGTTTCATCACTTCGTTCAAGTCTTTAAGCAATTGCTGATTCTCATCCGATTCGCACACTGCAACAAAGGCGACGTCATGTTCGGGAAGGTAAGCCGGGGCCGGCAAGCCTGCCCCCAAGTAAAGCAACTCGAGCGACACATTCGAATGTTCGATTAGAAATTCGATCGGAGTGTTTGCCATCACTTCGCCGGGTCCCATGATGGCTAATAATCGCAGCGATGGCCGAAACGGGTTGTTGGCGAGGCGGTAGTGTTGCTGCAATTGCAAAGCCTGCGATTGCAGTTCGAGAGCCACTGCGGGTTGAGCGTTCAATTGCATGACGATGGAGAGATCGAGTAGAGCGGCTGCATCGCTGGCGTCGATTTGAATGCGATCGATCAGTTGGCTAGTCAGGCCTGCTAAATTATCGCCACCGAAGGCCATACGCATGATCGTGGCAAGTCCGAGGAGCATCGGCGATTCAGACGTGTTCAGAGGTGATGCAGGTACAACTCTCATGGACATGAACCTATGACTTTGAATGCAAGTTTTCAGAAAGCAATTTGCCGTAGCGTAGAACTGTTCCAACTAGATTGTCGATCTCTAGTTCTGACGTGCGATGATTGAAGATGGCAGCTCGAATGGCAAAGCAACCATCGATAGTTGTCGAAGACGGTGCGGCGATGCCGGACTCCTGAATTGCCACCACGATCTCCGAGTTGAGTCGATCGAGGAGTTCGGCGTCGAGTTCTTGATTGAGAGCGTGCTTGCGATAACGAAAGCCGACGATATTCAATGCGACGGGGGCGAGCAATTCAAGTTCGGGGGTAGTGGAAATTCGGTTCGCTAGATAATTGGCGAGTTCGCAGGTGCGATCCATCATGCGTCCCAGTTTTTGGATTCCGTAGACCTGCAGCGTAAACCAGACCTTCAGCGCCTTGAAGCTCCGCGAGAGATCTGGCCCGAAGTCGCAAGGCCAGGGAGAACCGGCGGCTAGCCCACGTTCTTCACGACGAAGATAAGCCGCAGGTGAAGCGAACGTGTCGTACTGCACTTGGGAATCGCGGATCAAGATGAAGCCGGCGTCGTAAGGTACTTGGCCCCACTTGTGGAAGTCCAGCGCGATTGAGTCGGCTTGTTCAATTCCTCGCAGCTTGACCGCTACTTTGGGCGACATCATGCCGAGTGCACCGCAGGCTCCATCGACATGAAACCACAACTGCTCTCGCGCCGCGATGGCTGCAATTCCCGCCAAGTCATCGATGGCTCCGACATCCACGGTACCCGATGTTCCGACAATACAAAAAGGAATTCGATCCGCGGTTTTGTCTGCCGCGATCAAACGTTCAAGACTGCCGAGGCACATTTGATGATGACGATTTACCGGTACTTTGCGAAGTTGATTTGAACCGATGCCAGCCAGTTCGAGCGCCTGCGCGATGCAACCATGCGCATCGGCTGAAGTGTAGACCATCAGTTTGTGGGCAATGTCGGTGAGGCCTGTCGCGCGCACTTCGGTCCCAATCTTGGCGGTGCGCGCAGAGAGTATGCCGATGAAGTTGGCCATCGACGACCCGGTCACAAACAGCCCGCTGGATGACTTCGGGAACTGGAAAAGTTCTTGCATCCAGCGCACGACTTGCTGCTCCACGGCGATGGGAACGTGATCTCGTCCGCCGAGATTTGCATTCAGGCCTGCCGCCAGCATTTCGGCTAATATACCGACCGCTGAGCCACCCCCGTGTACCCATCCCATGAAGCCGGGATGCGCATTGCCGACCGCGTAGGGGAGAATGTGTTGGCGAAACGTATCGTGCGCCGTCGCGAGGCTTGTCGGGGTTACAGGCAGAGGTGCCTGAAATACTTTTTCAGTTGCTTCAGGCGCAGGTTGCCAAACAGGACGTTCACGAATGTGCGCGACATAGTCGAGCATGTCGTCCAGCATACGGTGGCTTTGAGTTCGCAATGCATCCCAATCGCGAGGATCGAGCGTTGTACCCGAGTCAAACAAGTAGGCCTACAACTTCCTAGAGAGGAGTAAAGAAGCGTTACAGATGGTTTTATCGGCAAAGTCGCGCAGAAGATTTCGCCAAAAGAAAGATTGGTTCGGTGCGATCTAGAAATCGCCAATGCAATCAGGAATGCTGTTAAATTGATAGCATTTAGCATGCGCGGCGATCGACTGCCGAGCCGAGCTGCACCGGAGTCGCATCGTGGCTACGTATCCGCGGAACCGCACCAATCGAATGAAGTGATTTTGAAATTCACTGAACCTGCAACGATTCAGCTTTCCGATTCATGGCGTCGAGGTATTCAGACGCTATTGATGTTAGCTTGTGCGGCTGTCTTTCTCGCAACC
>JANPLP010000646.1:0-2066 GCA_031426595.1 Planctomycetia bacterium
ATCGGCGAAGGTGGCATGGGCCAAGTCTTCAAAGCTGAACATCAAGTGATGGGTCGAGTTTGTGCGGTGAAGGTGTTGCCTGGTGCGCGAGCGACGGATGCGAGCCGCGAAAGTTTCGCACGTGAAATTCGAATGCAAGCCAATCTGGATTATCCGTATCTCGTACGAGCCTTCGATGCGGGGCAAGATGGCAAGGTGCATTACTTGGTGACAGAGTACGTTCCAGGTATGGACCTGCGACGATTGGTAAAGTCGCGAGGACCCTTGCCGGTTCAACAAGCCGCAAAGATCATTATGCACGCGGCGCTGGGACTTGATTACGCACATCGCAAAGGTTTAGTGCATCGCGATGTGAAGCCCGGTAACATCTTGGTCACACCAGAGGGCGATGCGAAAGTTTCCGATGTCGGCTTAGCTGGCTTCGCACACGATTTGATGAACGATCCTCGCGCCGGTAAGATTGTCGGAACAACAGATTACTTGTCGCCTGAACAGATCCGCACGCCGCTAGAAATCAAACCTGCGTCGGATATCTATTCGCTGGGATGCACGCTGTATTACGCGGTCTGCGGAAAAGTTCCTTTCCCGGGCGGCGATACGGCCTCGAAACTGCGCAGACATATCGATGAAACGCCCTGGCACCCTCGCAAGTTCGCGCCCGATATCACCGAGGAGTTCGTGGATATCATCGCTGACATGATGGAGAAGGATCCTCGAAAACGAATAGCCAGCGCTGCCGAAGTGGCTGTCCGATTGGAACCCTGGGCCATCGACTCTGTGGGCGTTGGTGCGGTCTCAGCCATGCGATCACCTTGGATGTCCCCGCCTCCGCCGCTGAATGAAGAGGAGAAATCAGACGCTCGTCCTACAGAACTTCCAGATATGAGCGATAGTTCATTCGATGCTCCGCCATCCGTAGGACAGAGCACTGAGAGCGGCCAGATGTCGCGAACCGTTGGTGAACGCAGCTTAGCCCTTTCGGGCAGCGGCGTTAGCGAGCCGGTTATCGCTTCGCTTAGTTCTCCACCAACCGCCATGAACACCGGGATGATTATCGCTTTGACCGTAGCTATCTGTTTGCCCCCCGCTTTGCTCGTGGGAGCCATCCTGGGCTACTTAGTGGCGCAGCGTTGATTCGATAATTCGTTGTTCGGTCTTCTGGAAAGTGTGCCAATCTGCGGCTCCTCAACCAGCCAACCCATTTCGGCTTGGCAAACGCTACAAATCCCGCGAACTGTCTGAGTTTTCAAGGTCCAGCCGATGAGTTCAGCTCCGTGAGAATCGCACGCGAACCAACAAAATGCTGTCTTTTAAAGGAAAACCATCGACAGCTGGCTCACGGTTCATTTAGAATTAGCAGTACTACCGAGCCTTTGTCTTTTCGGTGACGAGTGGTTTCTGAGGTCAAATGATGATTTTGAACAGACGTCCCGCGTTTACGCTGGTTGAGTTGCTAGTCGTGATTGCAATTATTGGCATCCTGGTCGGTTTGCTCCTACCTGGTGTGCAAGCAGCGCGCGAAGCGGCTCGAGCCATGCAGTGCAAGAACAACTTGCACCAAATCGGACTCGCCGTTGAACTGTTCCATGATGCTCGCAAGGCTTACCCGCCCGCTCGTTATCAGCCGCGTCCAGGTGATGCTGCGGACGTGGCATGTGGGGGATCCGAAACCACTTGGCTGGTCCGCATCATGCCGTTCGTGGAACAAACGTCTGCAGAGCAACGCTGGGATTACTCCAAAGCTTATGGGGACCATGCTGAAGATGTTCGCAAGTTTACATTGCCGACTTACTGCTGCCCATCGCGTCGCACTGCCTCGGATGCAGTTGGCGAAGGGCTACTCGCAGGCACGACAACGGTATGGATTACGCTTCCTTGTGGTTGCCGATATCCGATGACCTCCAGTGGTTCGATGGTCGCGCCGGGAGCTGTCGGTGACTATGGTGGCAATCAAGGTGATCTATCGCCTGGCTCCGCAGGCCTGCCAACAGATTTCTATTACGGCGGCAATGGTACAGGCACGATCATTTCGAGTCGCGCGCGCTGCAACAGCGGCCAACCGATGG
>JANPLP010000647.1:0-6787 GCA_031426595.1 Planctomycetia bacterium
CCAAAGTTAAATTGTGTTGAAGCACTAGGCTGTTGGGTAGCGTGCTTCACCACCAGCAAGCGTTCGATCCATCTGAAAACAATCCACCTGAAAATTTTTACGGTAAACTCATGACAGTCGAAATGGGCGAGGCGGTCAGGCTGGTGACAAGCGGAGTGGATCTTTCACGTGGTCAGATGCAGTCCGTGGCTAATGCATTCCTTTCCGGCAATGTTAACTCAGCGGAGATGCGAGCTTTCTTAGTCGGGCTGGCTGAGAAGGGAGAAACAGTTGATGAGCTCGTTGGCGCAGCTGAGGCGATGCGGGCTTCCATGGTTACCATCAACTCCAAAAATCGCCCGGTTGTCGACACTTGCGGTACGGGGGGGGACGGCTCGCAAACGTTCAACATCAGCACGGCTGCGGCGATCGTCACGGCAGCAGCTGGCGTGCCCGTTGCCAAACACGGAAATCGCAAAATCACCAGCGCTACTGGCTCCGCAGATGTGCTCGCCGAACTCGGTATCAACTTAGACGCAGCAGCGCCTACCGTCGAACAATGCCTCAGAGAGCTGGGACTTTGCTTTTGCTTTGCGCCCCGTTTCCATCCAGCGATGCGTCATGTCGCCGAGGTTCGCAGATCGATTCCCCATCCAACGATCTTCAATCGACTCGGTCCGCTCTGCAATCCAGCTCGCGCTGAATGCCAAGTGCTGGGGGTTGGGAACGAAGTGCTCCAGCAGAAACTGGCGGGAGCGCTTTTGCAGTTGGGGACTCAACGTTCTATTGTGGTGCGAGGTGAAGATGGCGTGGATGAGCTGAGTATCTCTGGATTTTCAAGAGTGATTGAAGTGACGGTAGATTCAACCGTCGAACACAGGTGGCATCCCCGCGACTTCGGGTTGGCAATTGCGGACAGACATGAGTTGTTTGCCGACAGCCCTGCTGGAAGTGCTCAATGTATTCGCGCGGTTTTAGAAGGGGCTCGTGGCGCCTGCCGCGACGCGGTGGTATTGAATTCTGCTTGTGCGCTATGGATTGCGGGAATTTCGAATGATCTACACGAATGCTCCGCTCGAGTGCAAGCATCGATCGACTCTGGAGCCGCCAGCGCATTGTTGGTAAGACTCGGAAGGCTTAGCTTTAGCGAATAACGAGGCTTAACGCTAGCCATCCAGTAGCCGCCAAAGTGTCTTGATTCAATTCGCGGCTTACCGGCGACTTGGGTGGTCGCTTGGTTCTGCCACGTCTCATCGAGAGACCGTTGTGTGTTCATAGCGCACGGTTTGATATTCAATGGTCTTCTGGTGCTTCTCAGGAACCATGTTAGTGACGATGTAATCGATCGATTTCTCCCGTTGCTCGGGTACATGGCGCGTGACGGTATAGGTAATCTCGTCGCCAGTAGTCGGATCGATCCTCGTTCGACTCTCACGAACAACAGTCATTTGCGTGTACTTGAACGTTTTCGATCGCTTCTCTCGCATCGGTCGCATCACCGTGTAGCTGATGTCTTTCTTATGCGTTTCTCTGATCGGACGGGTTATCGTGTAAGTGTTCGATAACTCTGAAGACGGGGAGGACGGGTGGTACGTCGGTATCGATAGAGAACTGCCCGATGAACTTTCGAAGAACCAAGTCGCCGCATATGCTAGCAGAACCGGGAATGCTGCAAGCAAGGAAACAAACAGATATCTGGATTTCATTGAGCACACTCCGTCGTTAGCATTTTTCGTCCTAGGATGATCGCATGTTAGTATCGTCAATTTGGCGGTGAAAGATCTTTGGGTCGTTGCGTCCTAAGCGTAAAGACTGGAATCATGAGTAGCAACAACTCTGTTTATCCAGCTCTGGTCAATTTTTATTTAGCCGTGCTGACCTCCGTTCGATGACTACCCGGTTGTCCGTACAACCAGCTATTCGATTCGCCAACAGCAGACTGGGCGACCCAAGAGAGTTAGCGAGCTTAGGGGAAGCGGGTTTCCTTGTGCGTCTCGGTTAGCTCGGCAGACTACAGCTAGGCAGGAGCGTGGGTGTTTACCTCCCGACCACGGTTGGCTTGAGTCTATCAAACGAGGCGACCGATAGATCGTTCAGGGCGAACGCGCGAGGAAACTTCAAACCAGGTAGCAATATGCGCTTTGGCGATTCGATGGAATTGACGGATACAGAATTATTGATGCACGCCGAGCAGCGACTCGACGCATTAACGGTTCAGTTAGAGCAAGCGCAACGGATGGCGACGATCGGTGAGTTGACGAGCACGACGACGCACGAGTTTAACAACTTACTCATGACCATATTGAACTATGCCAAGTTAGGGCAACGGCACAAAGACGAGCCGTCGCGCGACAAAGCGTTCCAGCGAATTTTAGATGCAGCCACTCGCGCCACTAAAGTTACTGGCAGCATTTTAGCGATGGCGCGGAGTGGCAACGGTAGCTTCGAAGGAACGTTGCTGCGACCGATCATTGAAGACACGCTTCTGTTGTTAGAGCGGGAGTTTCGCAAGTATCGCGTTCAGTTGGAAACGAAATTGGACGAGGTGCCTGAGGTCCATGCCAACGCGAGTCAGTTGCAGCGGGTCGTGGTGAACTTGTTGGTTAATGCCCGCCAAGCCACCTCTGAGGGCGGTTTGGTGAAAGTCTCTTTGCAAGCCGACCAGAGCACCAGTGAAGTGGTGTTGACGATTCGCGATTCGGGAACTGGCATATCGGCTGATGTGCTCCCAAGAATATTTGATCCTTACTTTACGACTAAATCCGGCCCCGACGCGAGCGGCAAGGGGGGCACTGGAATTGGGCTTGCAAGCTGCAAAGAAATTATCGATTCTCATAAAGGTCGCATTCGAGTAGAAAGCAGTGTCGGTAAAGGAACGGCTTTTATCATTCGCTTGCCAGCCGTAAAATCCGCCGCCATTGCAAGCTAGAAGCGCAGTTGCCACCGCTGCAAGTTGGCTGATATTTCTCTCTATAGCAGCAGTTGGCTTATGCTGCTATCTTGGTGAAGCGAAGGGCAGACCACGCTCCTCTGTGACCCGTTAAAAGTCGGCATCGCGGCATTGGCCGTGCGGTCAGTAAAACGTCGCTCGACCAATGATTTCTAATGTTTTTGGCATTCTGTGGCCAAAAAATGACCAACAGGCTTTTTCGGCGTTGCAATGCTCTGGGCATTGGTGCACACTGAGAAATCCTCTCCATGATTCCGCTCGATCTAATAAACTGCCGCTTGTGTCATTGCGGTGTTAGGCAATCGAAGACAACAAGGAAACACCTACCGTAATTAACTGTCGCACGGCTGAACAATCTGAGCATACTGGCTTGGGATTGAGACTGTGCGGTCAAATCCACAGAGATGAATGTGCTCGCTCAATGCATGGGACCAATGATTGGTCTGCGAGTGCACAACGGAAAGGAATTCAAAATGATGAATGCCATGGCACGACGAGCACGCTCGCGGCGGCTCGCTAGCATTCTCTTCTCCCTGTTTGGAACGTTCTCAATTGCCTCCGGGCAAGAGATTCCCCTGCTCGCGACGCTCTCGACGCCAAGCGTAAGTTCGGCCACTAAACCTCACTTGCTGCCAGAGATCGATGACGATGACAACGATCGCGGCGCGCTCCTCTTGTGTGGCGGTGGCCCACTCCCTATTTCTGTGCTTGAGCTGTTCTTCCAGCGAGGAAAAGGGGAAGAAGGCAAGTTAGTCATCATTCCTACGGCTAGCGCGTTGGCTGACAATGGCGATAGGGCCCGGACGCTAAGTTTGTGGTCGGATTTCAACTGGGGGAAAGTAGATGTCTTGCACGCGGTCGACCGAGCTGAGGCAGAGGTCGCCGAATTTGCTGATACGCTTAAAGATGCGACCGCAGTTTGGATGACCGGCGGCGATCAGAATCGTCTGGCGGACCGTTATCAAGGAACCATGGTTGAGCAAGAAATACGCAATGTGATGCATCGCGGCGGGGTAGTGGGAGGGACCAGTGCCGGTTCGGCCATTGCTTCGAGAGTGATGATCTGCGGGGGTAAAAAGGAAGCTCGACTGTCGAGTGGACTGGACCTGCTTCCAAACTCAATCATCGATCAACATTTTTCGCAGCGATCGCGATTCGACCGATTAGCGAATGCGGTGGCGGCGCATCCGGAGCGAGTGGGCATTGGGATCGATGAAAGCACTGGCTTGTTGGTAAGCAAGAAACGGGCACATGTGGTTGGAAACGGTGCGGTTTATGTTTATGCGAATTACGAGCGACCGATCAAGGTAGTGCGTGTCAGCCATGAAGAGAACCAAGCCGAGGCGATTGAGCAACCTGAATCAGCGGTCACTACGGCTGAGTTCAGAACTTTGCGGGTCGCTCCGGGAGAAGTGCTGGAGAGTCGCGGTTTTCCGCTGCTGGCGCCACGTGAGCGAGATTGAGGAGTCCGACTTGGCAGGAGCGGGTTCCGCGGTTGACTGCAAACGATAAAATCTTTACCTTTAGCGTGCGCAAATTATCATCTGTGCGCAAGTTACGAACTTGGTAAACTTGCAACAGGTAAGCTGCGTGGCAGATTGGCCTACGGATTGCTGCCGGTGTACGAGCTGCCATATCGGCTTGACCTCAGTTGCGAGCAATGAAGCTGGCATGAACAAGTTTACATTGGCGCCTCGCATTGGCATCCTGCACGGGGTGGCTCCTTACCTGAGCCGCTTTTAGACTAGGGAAGGTTGGGGGAGAAGGCGTTTCGTTTCGTGGAAATGATTCGAAGTTTTGCTGTTTCTCCCAGGTTCTTCTGGTACGCAGTGGGCTGTATGCGGTACATTTTTGATTTGGTGCCGGTCTTTACCGATTGCAGGTCAGGACGCGACGCAAATCTTCCCTGAACCCACTTAAGTTTGTTAGCCATGGATTTACTGGAACGTGTTTGGGAAGGCACCGGAATGCTCTTTTCTGGTGTCCTGCAGGGGGTCGAACGCGGCCTGACAGGCCTCTTCGGCTCTTCGAATGCACGACAAATCAAGCGATTCGAATCGATCGTCACGCGAATCAATGCTCAGGAAGAGACATTGAAGGCCTTGACCGACGAGCAATTGCGCGGAAAAACCATTGAGTTTCAAAAACGTTTGGCAGATGGTCAGACTTTTGATGACATTTTGGTAGACGCCTTTGCAGTATGTCGCGAGGGCGGTCGTCGCTTTCTCAACATGCGGCATTACGACGTACAACTGATCGGTGGCATTGTTCTCCATAACGGCATGATTGCTGAAATGGTGACGGGCGAAGGTAAGACGCTGGTTGCGACGTTGCCGGCTTACCTCAATGCGCTGGCTGGTCGGGGTTGCCATGTGGTGACGGTGAACGACTATTTGGCGCGCCGCGACATGGAATGGATGGCTCCACTCTATATGGGCTTGGGGCTGACGGTGGGAGCTATTCAGAGCGGTTTGTCGAATGACGAGCGACAATTTGCTTACGCGCGCGACATCACTTATGCAACCAACAACGAGCTCGGCTTTGACTACCTCCGCGACAATATGCGCTTGGCAGCTCGCAATGACGACCGGTTCCCTAAACATCTCCAGCAGGTTCAAGGTCCACTCGCCTTCGCCATTATTGACGAAGTGGACAATATTCTTATCGACGAGGCTCGTACGCCGCTGATCATTTCGGGACCCGCGCATCAGGATATCGGAAAGTATGCGGAAGCGGACCGCGTGGCGCGGCAGCTTAAAAAGGAGACTCATTTCGTCGTCAGCGAAAAAGATCACACTGTAAATTTGACAGACGAAGGAGTGCGGTTTGCGGAAAAGTTAGCGGGTGTGGAGAGCTTCTACACCGCTGGCAATATGGAATGGCCGCACTTGATCGACAACTCACTGAAAGCGCACCATCTCTACAAGCGGGACGTCAGCTATGTAGTTAAGGAAGGCGCGATCATCATCGTCGACGATTTTACCGGACGCTTGATGGAAGGTCGTCAGTGGAGCGATGGCTTACACCAGGCTGTAGAAGCCAAAGAAGGTGTGAAGATCAAGGAAGAAACGCAAACGCTGGCGACGATCACTTTGCAGAACTTCTTCAAGCTCTACACGAAGATTTCGGGCATGACGGGTACCGCCATGACCGAGGCAAACGAGTTCTGGAAGATCTACAAGCTAGACGTGATCGCGATTCCAACTAATCGCAAGATGCAGCGGATTGAGTACGCTGACACGATCTTCTTGACCGAGAAAGAGAAATTCGCTTCTGTTGCAGTCGACGTAGAGCGAACCATCAAGTGGGACACCGTTTACCTAAAAGATGGCTCGCAAGTTTGGGGTGAGCTTGTCCGCGAAAGCGAGACCGAAGCGGTGATCAAACTGAAAGAAACGCGCGAAGACGAAACCATTCCAGCGAGCAAGATTGATCGCGTGGAGCGAAGAGGGCGGCCGGTATTGATCGGTACCGTCTCGATCGAGAAGAGTGAGCAGCTATCGCATCAGTTGGAACTCCGCGGCATCCCGCATCAAGTTCTCAACGCCAAGCATCACGAGCGCGAAGCAGAGATCATTGCTCAAGCGGGCCGAGTGAGTGCGGTGACGATCGCCACTAACATGGCGGGTCGCGGTACGGACATTATTCTAGGTGGCAATCCGGAAACGATGGCTTGGGCGCAGCTACAGCATACCTACCCGACGCGTCTGGACGTTCCGCGTGACGAATGGGAAGCGCTGGTCAAGGCGATCGACGAGCGCGAGCAGATGAAGGTGGCTGGCGCAAAGGTCAAGCAGTTGGGTGGGCTGTACGTGATTGGAACCGAGCGGCACGAATCGCGCCGCATTGATAACCAGC
>JANPLP010000648.1:0-5787 GCA_031426595.1 Planctomycetia bacterium
ACTGATTGGCCCGATGTTGCGAAGTGATTCGATGTCGTCTGGGATGCTCATGCTGTTCGAGTGTATTGAAGAAACGAGTTTGTTGGACCTATCGCACGTGGTATCAACTACATACCGACTTTATAGCTAGCAAACCTCTGAGTGTAATGAATTGGGTTGTTCGGCCAAATGGGTAAGAAACAGCGTTGGCGCAGCTTGGTATGTTGAGTTAGACTGCTATCGCCTGCGATGGGATCACTCAACTACCGCTCTGCCTCGTTAGCATTATGAGCGGCCGTCGGAATCGTGAGCGGTCGGCATTGCGGGCAGTCTGCTATCAGGGAGGTTGCAGTTATGGCGAAAGAATCGTTTCGCTTCATTCACGCCAGTGATTTTCATCTCGAGCGTCCATTACAGGATTTACTCGACTTACCTGAACACCTGAAACGCGTGTTAGTCGACGCGCCTTGGCGCGCGGCAGAAGCCATTTTCGAACATGCAGTCGTTGAGAATGTTGACTTCGTGATTCTCGCTGGCGACCTTCTAAATCCAGTGGCTAGTGGAGCCCAAGGTGTTGCCTTTCTGCTCGAGCAGTTCGAAACACTTCGAGCGCGAAACATTCAAGTCTACTGGATCGGTGGTAATGCAGATGACACAGACCGCTGGCCAGCGGCTATCTCTCTGCCGAGCAACGTTCACTTGTTTTCTGAGAAACAAGTCGAGCATCTAGTATTCCGTCGTCACCAAACGCCCTTAGTGACTCTAATGGGGCGCAGTTGCGATGGCTCAGAGACTGTTCGCAGCGCGGAGTACGCTGTCGAGCCGGACGATAACTTTGTGATCGCAATCGCTTTCGGTAACGCGGACGCTGAAACCTTAACGGCTGAACGCGTGGACTACTGGGCCTTAGGTGGCAAGCATCAACCCGAAGTCCTCAGTAATGAACCCTCTGTGATTCGATACTGCGGCTCGCCCCAAGCACGTTGTCTCGAAGAGACCGGCGCGCATGGATTTACATTTGTTGACGTCGATGCGCAGCGTAAGCTGCAGATTCATCAGATCGAGATCGATCAAGTTCGCTATTCCGTTCAAGAGATCGATGCGGAAGACGTCGCTCTCGGGCGCGATCTCCGTCAACTGTTGGCCAAACGAGTCGCGCGTGTGCAAAGTGAAGGATCGGGTCGGCACATGTTGGTGAAGTGGCGTGTGCACATGGATCTTGAGAACGCAAGTGTCGTAGGGCCAAGTGCGCTAGACGAGTTGCTTGCCTGGCTGCGGCGCGAATTCGGACATGGATCGCCTGCTTGTTGGTCTACAGACATCGAAATTTTGCCACCCAAGCAACTGCCGTCAAAGTGGTATGACGAAGACACGATTCTCGGTGACTTCTTGAGAATCGCCGCCACGCATCGTAAAGAACAAGCCAAACAGCTTACTTTTAAACCCATTGTTGACGCTGAAACTCCGGCTTCGAGCGTCTGGCAAGCTGCCCTCACGAGCACCGAGTCGGGATCGCAATTCGCGACACTTGAACGCAGCACGCTCCTGGGTGTAGACCTTTTGCGTGGCCATCAAATCGATTTGGTGGCACCCACTCGACGTTTCGGAGGATCCGAAAAATGAAAATCAAAGACGTTCAAATTGATGGCTTTGGAGTATGGTCCGGACTTACGGTCGATTCGATGCCCGATACGATGACCGTTTTTTACGGTCCCAATGAAGCGGGCAAGACGACATTGATGCAGTTCTTTCGCACAATGTTTTATGGCTTCACAGCCGATCGTCGCGCGCGTTACATACCGCCTGTTTACGGTGGCAAGCCCGGTGGCGCGTTGCGAGTTACAGGTCCAGGTGGCGGCTATGAAATCACTCGCCGTTCAACACTCGACCAAAATGGAACCGCCGGCCAACTGACCGTTACCGGCAACGATGGGCTCTCACAGGGCCAGCATCGTTTAGCCATGTTGCTCGGCCAAGTAGACGAAAGCATTTTTACCAATGTGTTCGCTATCGGCCTGCGCGAACTGCAAGAACTGAGCACGCTCGATGATACTGCCGCCGCCGACGAGCTCTATAAACTTTCAAGCGGATTGGATCGCGTTTCGTTAGTCGATGTAACGCGGCAGTTAAAGGCCGCTCGTCAGCAAATTGTAGGCCCGACGCCCGAACAAGGGCAGATGCAACAATTGATGATGAAGCGCGAGAAACTGCGCGACGAGATCGAAAACCTAACTGGGCATGGTCGTCGCTGGAGCGAACTGGCTGCGCTTCGCAATACGCAGAATGCCGAACTGGAAGATCTTAAACAGCGGATCGCTCAATGGGAACTCGAAGCGCGAACTTATGAAGTCGCTTTGCAAGTTCGTCCAAATTGGCAGCAGCGCGCCAAGTTAAACAATCAGATCAAAGAGCTCAACGCGCGCACGGAACTCCCCGAATCGGCCGCAGATAAACTGGCTGAAATCTCCAAAGAAATCAAAGAGCGCGAAAAGAAGCTTGCTGAATTCCGCCAACAGCGCAAAGATCTCCGTGAACAAGCTCGCAATCTTCCGCTTCGAAGTGGCATCTTAGAACTAGCTGCGAAAATTGAAGCCGCCAATGAGCAGTCCCCTTGGATCAACTCGATTCAGAAGAACATTCAACGTCTGGAAGCCCAACTCCAGCAGACGCGCGAACAACTGATCGAGGATGCGAAACGGCTTGGAATCTCAGAAGAAGATCAACAAGCGTTGCTGGCCGATCGACGCATGGCTCGCATGCCTGACTTGTCGCGTCAAGCCATCAGCCAACTCGCCGGGCCAGCCCGCGATGTTCGCATGTATCAGACGCGCTTGAAGCAAGCCAAGCAGCAATGTGAGCAGGACAAAAAAGAGGCCGAGCGGCTTGCGAAAGAACTATCAGGCGCACTGGCAACACGTCAACATGACAACTTGCCCGATGCGATGCAAAACACCAGCGACTTGATCGGTATGCTGCGCAAGCGCTTGCACATTCAAGAAGCACTCGATAAACAACTCGCTCGCCGCGAACAATTGGAAGAGGAAGCCGTCGATTTGGCCGCCGATGAAGCGCTGCCGGTTGAACGCTCTTTCGTGATGGGCTTGATCTTCGTCGGCGGTACATTTGCAGCGCTGTGGGGCGCCGGAAAACTGCTGGGAATCATTGCGGCGAAGGATACGCAAAACGGATTGCTGTTGCTGATACTAGGCATCTTCCTGAACTTTATGTGGTTCACTTGGGGGAACATGCTGGATCGAAACACGGTCACCGATTTGGAAGATGTCGAAGATCAACTGGAAGCCATCAAGAAAGAAATTCGAAAAACAGAAGCGGAACGCGACGAGTTCGATCGACGCTTGCCACCGCACACGGGAACACTTGAAACGCGTCTGCGCGATGCGGAAGGCGAAGTCGGTGACCTCGAGCGCCTACTGCCTCTGCAACACAATCATCAGGCTGCAGTCGAGCGCCAAGCAGCCGCGCGCAAACGGGGTATGCAAGCCGCGGACTCGCTGCGCACCGCGCGCAGTCAGTGGAAGAAAACACTGACCCAGTTGGGACTCACCGAGTCGCTCTCACCCAAGAGCATTCGAATCATGGCCGAAGGCTACGAATCGCTCTCGCAGACTCGCAAACGCATGCAAAGCCTTGAAGAAGAACTCGATACTCGCAAGATCGAACTGGGCGCTTTAACGCAGCGTATCGACGCTCTGTCTCGACAAGCGTTTGCCGCCAAGGCAGCCAGCGATGTGATCGCAAGCAATGATCCACAGCGTTACGAAGAGGACGAATTCGAAAATCTCCAATCATCCAAGAAGGATCGCCGCGACAGTCACAGGGACGAGCGCCGCGACAACCAGCGCGACGATCGCAACTCGCCCAAACGCCCGCCGGCGATTCCAGGACAGAGCCAGCCTGAGCAAGTTCGCGCGGGTAGCGACGCTGCTAGCATCGCTCTCGAACAGCTCGCCAAGTTGACTTCGTTGATCAGTTCTCAGGAGCAGTTCATTCAACAAAAGAAGAGCATGCGGGAACAAGATCAACAGGTTTCGAAACACCAGACCGGCGTCGAGAAAGCCATCGACAAGCTCAACCGTATGCACAGCGCAAAGCTCGCTGAACTGGGCTGCGAATCGGAAGAACAATTGCTGGAAATGCTGGAACTGAAGCATGAACACGAGAAGTTGCAAAAACAACTTGCCGAATTCAACGAACGCATCCGTGCCGTCATCGGTGGCGCTATTCCCTACGAAGGGATCGCGCGCTTACTGGACGGCGCTGGAGCTGATGAACTGGAAAAACGTTGGGATGCAATCCAACAACGCACACAGCAAGCGGTCGCACGCGTTGGACAACTGCACCAGAGACAAGGAGAATTGAGCCAGGAGATGAAGTCTCTCGCAGGCGATTCTCGATTGGCAGAAGCGAAACTTGAATTGGTCTGCTTGGAGAACCAATTGAAAGCGTGTGCTAGCCATTGGCAAACACTCGCAACCACCACGAACCTGCTCGACAAAGTCTGCGAAGTTTATGAGACCGAGCGGCAACCCGAGACGCTACGCGAAGCTTCCGCATTCCTCAGCCAGTTGACCGAAGGAAAATACGTTCGCGTCTGGACACCACTGGGCAAAAATCAACTTCGAATCGACAACGCTAATGGTCAAGCGTTGCCTCTGGAAGTCTTATCCCGTGGTACACGCGAAGCGGTTTTCATCGCTTTAAGACTCTCGCTAGCCGCCGCCTATGCGCGACGCGGCGTGACCCTGCCCTTGGTCCTCGACGACGTATTAGTGAACTTTGATACCGTCCGCGCAGAATCAGCCGCTAAAGTACTGCGCGATTTTGCAACTCTGGGGCATCAAGTTGTAATGTTCACCTGCCACGAACATATCATGCGAATCTTCCATAATATCGGTGTGCAAGTCCGCGTGCTTCCTCCGCAGGGACAACCTGGTGAAGCCATCGTCTACTATCCAGAGAACATCGTTGTCGAAACGGCGGCTCCGGTAGAACGCATTGTGTACGTTCCGACTCCGACGCCTGAACCAGTTCAAGTACCGGTCGTGGAATTGATCGCTCCTGTACCCGTTCTCGCTCCGCCGCCCACACCCGAGCCGATCCAAGTGGTCGAAGTCGTAGCGCCAAAAGTCGAAACGGTACCCGAGCCAGCTCCAGTAATGAAACGTGTCGTAGTTGTAGAAGCTGCACCGCCTCGAGAACCTCAAATCGATTGGCTGTGGTACGAACAGAACGACGAAGAAATCGAAACCAATCTTGATTTGGGCTGGGTCGAATCAGAAGATTTCCCTGATGAGAAACTTCCACCGCCAGACTTGTGGTGGCACCGCGTTGCCCGGACCGATACAACATCCGCCGCTACTGAATAATACTTAGCAGCTCTGCGTACATGCTCAGAGACTCTGCGTACGCAATGGAGGCACTGGATTCGGAACGCACGCGGAAGTGACCGTGGACTCAAAACCACACCAGTACGCTCACACCTTCGCGAGCGAACTAAAAGGACCAGACGCCCGCATCCGGACGAGAATCTCTAGCTGTGCGTCAATCGTCCTTCAGGATGTCTCTATTCGAGAATTTCTTCTCATCATCTCGGCGATCTAGTCCCGCTCTTTCCAACAACCCGCGGCGCAGCACTTCCTCGATTTGATCATCATCCGGCGGTGGAGCGCCGAACGCGCCCAGTGCTAAAGGATCATATTCGATCGTGTAAGATTGCTTTGCGAAAGCCAAAGTGGAACCCGGATCGAGCCGCTTGCGACTGATCTTATAGCCATTTACTTTGGTTCC
>JANPLP010000649.1:0-8852 GCA_031426595.1 Planctomycetia bacterium
GTCTCGCTGGAGAAACGGCCGGTTACAACAGTGCCACATCAAGCCCTGTTTCTGATGAATCACCGCTTGGCGCTGCACGCTGGCTGGCGATTGGCTAAGCGATTGGAGCAATACAGCAGCGACGATACGGAGCGGTTGAAGTTCGCTTACGCAGTTTGCTTTGCGCGTCAGCCAAGCGAAGCGGAAATTGGCGTTGCGCGAGATTTCCTGGAGAGCCAGCGCGGTGCACTGACGGAGAGCGTCGCCGCGGATCGGGGCCCGGCTAAACCGGAGGATTCGTTTGAGCCCTGGGTTATGCTCTGTCGTAGTTTGCTTATCACGAATGAGTTTTTGTACGTAGAATGAGTACGCCGATGCACTTAAATCTGACTGGCTATTCCCGACGCCAGATGCTTAAGAACTCCGCCGTGGGATTCGGAGCTTTAGCATTGGCGGATATCTTGCAGCGGCAGGCAACGGCCGCGAGTGCCAGCGGTGGTTTGCATTTTCCGGCTCGTGCAAAACGTGTGATCTTTCTATTCATGCATGGTGGTCCCTCGGCCATCGACACGTTTGATTACAAACCGCTTTTAAAACGAGATCATGGAAAGCCATTGCCGTTTGAGAAGCCTCGTGTTCAGTTCGCGCAGACGGGCAATTTGCTGCAAAGTCCGTTTGTGTTTCGCCAGTATGGCGAGTCAGGAAAGTGGGTCAGCGATTTGTTTCCGGAAGTCGGTAAGTGTGCCGATGATTTGACGTTCATCCATTCAATGCATGGATCGAACGAGGCGCATGGTGGGGCGCTGCTCAAGATTCATACTGGCAGCGACACGTTTGTCCGACCGAGCATGGGGGCGTGGGTCAGCTACGGCTTGGGGACTGAAAATGAAAATCTTCCCAGCTTCGTGACGATCAATCCAACGTTGGGGCATGGGGGCGTGCAGAACTTCGGGTCGGCGTTTTTACCTGCCGAGCATCAAGCGACTCGAATTGGAAAAAGTCGTGCGAGTATGGCCGCGGCGATGATCGAGAACTTGAGTAACTCGCAAGCGAAACCGGCCCAGTTGCGCGAGCAGTTGGACTACGTGCAGCGATTGAACGCGCTGCAACTTGAGCACGCTGGCCAGGACGCGGCACTCGAAGCGCGTATCGAGTCGCTAGAGCTGGCGTTTCGAATGCAAGCAGAAGCGCCCGAAGTGCTCGACATCAGCCAAGAAACGGAAGCCACCCGACGACTGTATGGGATCGATGAGAAACCGACGGATAACTTTGGTCGCCAATGCTTGTTAGCTCGCCGTTTAAGCGCGGCGGGAGTCCGGTTTGTGCAGGTTAGCCACGCGTATTGGGACCAACACTCGGAACTGCGAGAGAAACACTCCGAACTGGCGGCTGAAGTCGACAAGCCGATTGCGGGTTTGCTACGTGATTTAAAGGCGCGCGGCATGTTAGAAGATACCCTGGTGGTATGGGGCGCGGAATTCGGGCGGACTCCCACCGCACAGGGCGATAACGGTCGTGATCACAATCCGCATGCGTTTACATATTGGATGGCGGGTGGTGGGATTAGGCCAGGATTCAGTTTCGGCGCCAGCGACGACTATGGTTTTTATGCTCACAGCGACAAGGTGCATGTGCACGATTTCCACGCAACCTTGTTGCATTTGCTCGGTATCGATCACGAACGCTTAACGTATCGCTACGGCGGACGCGATTTTAGATTGACCGACGTCCATGGACGCGTGATCCAAGACATCATCGCGTAGGCGCGTTCGCCGCGTAGGCCGGATCAAGCGAAGCGCGGATCCGGCATGAATTCAGTTACGTGCAGCGCGAGGTGATGGGGAACGCCGTAACGGCGCGTTGCTTGTTACGGCCTACGTGTTTTTTGAGCACGAGTAGGCCGGATCAAGCGAAGCGCGGATCCGGCATGAATTCAGTTACGCGCGGCGCGAGGAGATGAGGAACGCCGTAACGGCGCGTTGCTTGTTACGGCCTACCTGTTTTTGAGCACGAGCAGGCCGGATCAAGCGAATCGCGGATCCGGCATGAATTGAGTTACGCGCAGCGCGAGGTGATGAGGAACGCCGTAACGGCGCGTTGCTTGTTACGGCCTACCTGTTTTTTGAGCACGAGTACGCCGGATCAAGCGAAGCGCGGCTCCGGCATGAATTCAGCTACGCGCGGCTCGAGGTGATGGGGAACGCCGTAACGGCGCGTTGCATGTTACGGCCTAGCTGTTATATCGACTTCCAGGCTCCATCTTTGGCACTGGCAAGCACCGCGTCGCATACTCGTTGCGTTTCGAGCGCGTCGCGGAAAGAAGGATGCGCGGCGACGCCGGTATCGAGGCTCGTGAGGAAGTCAGCAACTTGGTGCGTAAACGAATGCTCGTACCCGATCTGCAGACCCGGAACCCACCAGTTCCCCATATACGGTTGATCGCCGTCGGAGACATGGACGCTTCGCCAGCCCCGAACAATCGACTGATCGGAATGATCGAAATACTGCAAACGATGGAGATCGTGCAGATCCCATTTCAGACTCGCATGCTCGCCGTTGATCTCGAGCGTATACAGGGCCTTGTGTCCTCGAGCGTATCGTGTCGATTCAAACAAGCCGAGCGAGCCGTTTGTGAAGTGGCAGAGGAAGGCGCACGCGTCGTCAATGTTGACCGGTTGCTTCTTACCTGTCTCCGCATGCACGCGTTCCTTGACGAACGTTTCTGTCATAGCAGTGACGTTCTTGATGGAGCCGTTGAGCCAGATCGCGGAGTCGATGCAATGGGCAAGCAAATCGCCCGTCACGCCGCTGCCGGCCGCTTCTGCGTCCAGCCGCCAGGTGGCCGCTCCCCCTTGAGGTACATCCGCGTTGATTGTCCAGTCCTGTAGAAAATTCGCGCGGTAATGAAAAATTTTCCCCAGCTTGCCCGAGTCGATAATTTGTTTGGCTAGCGTCACCGCAGGGATGCGGCGATAGTTGTACCAAACCATGTTCGGCACCCCAGCTTTTTCGACCGCTTGGCACATTTCTTCGCCTTCCGCGACGTTCATCGCCAATGGCTTTTCGCAAAGAATCATCTTGCCTGCTTTCGCGGCTTCGATCGCGATCTCTTTATGCAAGTTGTTTGGTGTGCAGATATCCACCGCATCGATATCATCCCGCTTCAGCAACTTGCGCCAATCAGTTTCAACGGATTCGTAACCCCAGTTGTCCGCAAAGGGCTTGGCTTTCTCCGCGTTGCGAGCGCACAGCGCTTTTAAAACTGGTTTGTGTTCGCTCTTGAAAAAATGGGCCGCTTGAACGTACGCGTTCGAGTGTGTTTTGCCCATGAAACCATAACCGATCATGCCGATACGAAGTTCTTTCACAGTCTTTCCTTTTGTTTGTTATGGGGCTTGGTGGAGAGATCCATTCCAATCAAGTGTTGGGTTGGAATGATCGCTCCTCATATGTCGGGTTGTGGTTGGTAACTACCAGCCGTGGGCGTTGCGGACTTTGATCATGGTGTCGAGGATCGTGTTCCAAGTCTTCGGATCTTCGAGCATCGCGTTGGGGAACATGCAACCGTCCCAGCAAATATGCTTGATGCCGCGCTGCTGAGCATCCTTCAACCAATAACCCGAGCACTTTACCACGTCCAGCTTGCCGTTCGGATCGTCTGCGGGACAGTGCTTTCCTGTCTTGTCGTGCGAGCCTGCGCCGTGGACCTGACCATCGTTCTGAGCCACGTGGAAATCGATCGTCCAAGGTCTCAGCTTGTCAGTCATCTGTTCGTACGCTGCATAGAACTCGGCGGTCGTGTGACCGTCTTTGACGAGTGCACATTCGGGTGCGTTGTAGCCGAGTAAGTACAGATACGTGTGCGCCAAGTCAGCTTGGAAGCCGAGCGATTCGGGCATGCCGACTTCTTCAAGCAAATTCAGCATGTCCTTCCAACTGTGCATCCCTGCCCAGCAGATTTCCCCTTCAGCCGCCAGTCGCTGGCCGTGATCTGCTGCGATCTTGGCTGCTTCGCGGAATGTCGCTGCGATCTTCGTGGTGTTCGCCTTAGGATCCTCACGCCACTTCGCCACTCCAAACTCAGCTGAATCAATTCGAATCACGCCGTACTTGCGAACTCCATGCTTTTCGAAAATACCGGCGATACGGCAAGCCATGTTTACGGCACTGAGAAACTTCGTGCGTGCAGCGTCGTCACCCATTGCAGAATCGCCGACAGTGCCGGGCCAAACTGGAGCCACGAGAGAACCGACGGAAAAACCGTAGCTGGCGATCTGATCGGCAATCTTGTTCAGTTCCTCGTCGCTCGCTTCGGGATTGGTGTGCGGCAGGAACAGAAAATAATCGATACCGTCAAACTTCTGGCCATTCACATTCGCGGCCGCTGTCAACTGCAGCATCTTCTCAAGGCTGATCGGCGGTTCTTGTCCTTCGCCATCGCCCTTGCCCACCAATCCAGGCCACATAGCGTTATGAAGTTTCGGGGACGAATGCGGCATAGTGGGAACTCCGGGAGAGAGGCTAGAAGTGAGAGGTAGGGATCATTTCGCAGCGGCACGGCGCGAGCCGTCCGGTTCTTTGCTGATGGTCTGTAAACACACCGGACGGCTTGCGCCGTTCCGCTTCGATTGCTACGCCGTCATCCATGCGCCGTTGCGCTTTCGATTGCTACGCCGTCATCCATGCGCCGTTCCGCTTTCGATTGCTACGCCGTCATCCATGCGCCGTTCTTGGGCAAATTCGGGTGGCAATCTGGGCCAAAGTATCGCAGTCCGACGAGCGGTTCGCTGCCTGTGTTCTCGATCTCGACGCCACCTGTAGCCGCTTCGTACGAAATGAATACTTCGTCTTCGGTGTTCTCACCGAAGTTAATCATTGCGGGAGTCTGTAAGGCCAACTTGCCCATGCGACCTTTACCTTGAACGGTAATCCAGCCGCTGGCACCGGGATCCTTCAGCGTACACTTGGCACCTGGATCCACTGTCAGTTCCTTGGCGCTGAACAACTGCTTGCCATCGATCGTGCCGTAAACAATCCACTTGTCAGTGAAACCTGGCCCGCTGCGCTGCTGATCCACAATCGGCTCGATGTAATTCGCATTCTTGAAGTGCGTATCGACGTTCTTTTCCCAATCGAGCTGGCCGATGATGAAGTCCAAATCGTTGTGCTTCTCGACTGGCATATCCTTTACTAGAAGCGACCAAGGCACATAACGACCTTCGACGATGGACTGGAACATACCGAACACGTCGCTACCCCATTGTGGTTCGTACGTGCAGAGTGAACCAGGAGCATGCAACACGCCCGGCGGAATCAACCAACCGGTGCCTCGTTTCAGTCGATAAGCTTTCGACAAGTCGAGAATGCCGTTATCACCTTTGTTCCAGTTTTCCAGACAGCGGCGAAGTTGTTCTTTGGTGGTGCCGGGTTCCAGTCCCATGAAGGTGTAGCAGAAGTTGTTGTCGACGTTGTTGTATTGCGGCGGAAAGTAGTAGCTCTCCGGTTTTCCTTCTTGTCCAACGAGCGCTGCATCCTCGGCCGATTGATGCATGTGATGGGGAATCGGCCCCATGTTATCGAAAAATTTTGAATAGACTGGCCAGCGATTGTACTTTGAGAACGTGGGTTGGCCGACCAAACGATTGCCGAGTTCCGAAACGGCATCGCGCAGCAAAAACTTCTGGCCTTCGAACAAGCAAAAGCTCAGCCCCTCGTGCCATACACGGCCGTCGTTTGCGGCTTCCGTTGTGCTCGAGAACCAACGCTCGTCGATCCCGCCACGGTCGGCACCGTAAGCATACAGATCGGCTGGGTTGAGTTTGATACGGCGTCCGGGGTGCAAGAAACTGCGTGGAACCCAGGTCGGTGTCAAACGGAGTAGGCCGCCGCCAGCATCCAGAGCTCGATCGAGAATCTTGGCAACACTATCTTTGTTTACGAGGCCTTCGTCTAAACGCGCTTTGGTCATAATAGCTCTGCGAAATCAGATTTGTGGAACGTCTGGAGTTTTTGTGTTCTGTCGATCCGCGAGTAAAACGTCGTGCCGTTAACTCCATCTAAGGGGCAACCGAAGTCCAACAAAACGGAGATGCCTGTTTTATTCCGAGTCCCCAGCGGTTACAAGTAAGGACGCGAAATTCTGACGTTTTCTCTCCAAGTCCTTTCATACCGCTAGTGCCATCATGCAACTCAAACTCGGTTCACCCCTAATTCTGGAACAACCCGCAGACCTTGCCCAACCGCTGGGGGATTCCGCTACTCGCGTAAGATCAGCTAGCGGGACGTTTGCGGTCCAGCGCTATCGGTTTGACTCGGGAAAACGCGAAGGTGTTGAGTTGGTGGTTGTCGATAGCGGGAAAGTTCGAGCCGCTATTTGTCCGACACGTGGCCTGAGTTTATGGCGTGCCCACATCGACGGAGTGGATTGTAGTTGGCGGTCTCCGATCGAAGGCCCCATTCATCCTCAGTACGTGTCGCTGGCCGAACCCAATGGGCTCGGGTGGTTGGACGGTTTCGACGAGTTGCTGGTCCGGTGCGGCCTACAAAGCTTCGGAGCGCCGGACTTTAACGACCAAGGCCAACTGAAATATGGTTTGCATGGTCGGATCGGAAACCAGCCCGCAGTGAATTGGTCGGTGCACGTGGACGCTGATCATTCCCTGCTGGAAGTTCGCGGCGAAGTCCACGAGGCGCGTTTCTTGCAGTTCAATCTCCGACTGAGTGTGAGTTACCGTTTTGCGTTTGGACAACCGACGATCGAAGTGGTCGATACGGTTCGCAACGCCTCCGATTCACCGACTACCATGCAGATGCTCTATCATATCAACCTCGGCTTACCATTGCTCGAAGGGGACGCGACAATGCACTGCGCATCGCCGCGCATCGTAGCTCGTGATCAACATGCAGCGGATGACATTGCAACTTGGCAGACCTACCTTCCACCGACGCCGGGTTACGTTGAGCAAGTCTATTTTTCCTCGCCGACACCGAACGCTGATGGTTGGTCGACAGCACTGTTAGCTTCGAAAAATCGCAGTCGTGGATTCGCGGTGCACTACAAGCCGGACACGCTCCCGTACTTCTAGCAGTGGAAGAACACTGACGGCGCGGCGGATGGGTACGTCACAGGACTTGAACCTGGCACTGGTTTTCCCAATCCACGAACGTTTGAAGAACAGCAGGGGCGAGTTGTACCGCTGGCTGCTGGTCAGTCGATTGAGTTCCACCTGCGGCTTGAAGGGCTCAATCGTGAAGACCGTGTTACGCAGATAATCACGGAAGTCGATAAGCTTCGTGGCGGAGAGGCGGAACGAGTCGCGTTCGATCCAAGTTGGTGTACCCCGCGCGCATGATGTCACACTCTCGTTGGTTACTCACATTAATCTTCATCACTGCGGCAATACGCACCGTCGTTTCGTGGATGGGTCTGAATGACTTGAATGCAGACCCCGATTCCTATGCGCGGTTAGCGGTCGCTTGGGCCAATTCAGGCACCTTCGGTTTCGAAAGCGAAACGGGAGTTAGTCCAACAGCATTTCGCCCGCCGCTCTACCCGTGGTTGCTCAGTTGGTTCGTGTGGAATGGTCAGCTCGTTCGCGTCGCAGTCGCCGCGCTCCATGTTCTGCTGGGCTGCGCAACAGTTGGGTTAACATTTTTGATCGGCCGCAATTTGCAATTGCGATACGCTTGGGTAGCGGGGCTCGCCGTCGCCGTCGATCCGATTCTGCTCCGACAAAGCCAACTGGTGATGACAGAGACACTTGCAACGTTCTTAGCGGCGCTGGCATGGTGGATGTGGCTGGTCATGGTGCCAGTGGTACCTCGCAATGGAGATGTCGGTGAGCCACGCACCGGGACTCCATGGTTTGCAGGCATTGGCGTTGGGGTGGCTTTGGGCTTGTCCGTTTTAGCGAGACCGACTGCGGCTCCGTGGGCTCTCCTGTGTGCAGGTGCTGCTTTGTTCGTCGGCAGCGGCTCTTGGCGGCGACGAGTAAGCGATTGCGGCTTGATAGGACTTGGGGTGTTGATTTGCATCGTGCCTTGGACGGTGCGCAACAACTCGCAGATGGGCCGACCTATTTGGGCGACTACCCATGGTGGCTACACGCTGCTGCTAGCCAATAACCCGCCGCTCTATCGACACTTTATAAAAGAGGGCGCATCACGTGCTTGGGAAGCCGAGGATTTTCAGGAGGCTTTAGCCGTTCGTGTTGAACTTGAAGATCCGCCGCTGAATGAAATTACTCAAGATGATTTCATGTACCGAGCAGCATTGATGACCATCTTGCGTCAGCCGCAGATTTTCTTGCTGAGTTGCTTTTACCGAGTTGGTTGGTTATTCGCGCTGTGGCCTTACGACGGTTCGTTTGGGGTCACTGAAGCAGTGATTGGCGTATGGTACGCAGTTGCATTTCTTTTTGCGTGGATCGGATTCAAGCAACTCTGGCGAAGTCGCAGCTTGAGGGGTTGGTATGTCGGTTTATTGCTCATATTTTCTTTGGCAGCCATCCATTCGATATTCTGGAGCAACATGCGGATGCGCGCCCCAGCGATGCCGTGCGTGATGCTGCTCGCCGCGTCCGCCCTCACAGCCTCCCGTAGGCCGGAACAAGCGACGCGCGGTTCCGGCGGGATGTAATGTTTGATGTGCCTGTACGTTTGATGGGGCGCGATGTTGGCGGAGGGGAATGCCGTAACGGCGCTGGGGCTTGTTACGGCCTACTGGTCGTTGGCCGTAGGCCGGAACAAGCGACGCGCGGTTCCGGGGGGATGTAATGTTTGATGTGCCTGTACGTGTGATGGGGCGCGATGTTGGCGGGGGGGATTGCCGTAACGGCGCTGGGGCTTGTTACGGCCTACGGGTCGTTGACTGT
>JANPLP010000650.1:0-6139 GCA_031426595.1 Planctomycetia bacterium
GAACACCCCGCAGAGACTCGTTCCAAGTTCAAACCGTATCGACATCGTTGCGATCGGCGCTTCGACTGGTGGTCCCAACGCTCTGCAAGTTGTGCTAGGAAGCATACCAGCCGACTTCCCAGTACCAGTCGTAATTGTTCAGCATATGCCGCCGATTTTTACCAAACACCTGGCTGACAGGCTGAACCAACTTTGTCCACTTCACGCAGTGGAAGCACAACGCGGTGATGTACTTGTAGCCGGGGGCGTTTACGTAGCACCTGGCGATTTTCATATGCTCGTACAACGCGATCGTACATCGATTCGAGTCGAATTGAACCAAGGCACTCCTGAAAATTCATGCCGCCCTGCGGTAGACGTGCTCTTCCGTTCCGTTTCTGAAGTATACGGACCCAATGTGCTCTCAGTCGTCCTTACCGGAATGGGACAAGACGGGGCACGCGGTTGTGAGTCCATTCGAAGTGCGGGTGGTCGGGTGATTGCGCAGGATGAAGCAACGTCTGTCGTCTGGGGAATGCCGGGTGCCGTTTCACAAGCCGGCTTGGCAGATCAAATCCTTCCCTTAAACAAGATCGCCGATGAAATCGTGCGTTTAACCTTTCAGGGTCGTAAGACGCGCACCTTAGAAAAAGTAGGAACGTAAATGAGCTCTGCGACACTGAATGCGAATGCCTTCGAGTACATCTGCGATCTCGTCCGAGAGAAGTCCGCTATTGTTCTCGAGCCAAGTAAAACCTATCTAGTCGAATCGCGACTTAACCCAGTGGCTCGCGCCAACGGCCTAGACTCGATCGAAGCTTTGGTGGATGCACTCCGTCGACCGAATTCCACCAAGCTCACACAGGCCGTTATCGAAGCGATGACGACCAACGAAACAAGCTTCTTTCGAGATCTCCATCCGTTTGAAGCTCTGAAGTCTGAGATTCTGCCGAAACTGATCAGCCTCCGCTCACGCGAACGTGTTCTGAATATCTGGTCAAACGCTTGCTCTAGTGGCCAGGAAGTCTACACCATCGCCATGCTGCTGAAGGAGAACTTTCCAGAGCTAGGCGGTTGGAAGGTTCGCTTGATCGCCAGTGATCTTTCGACGCAAATCCTCGACAAAGCGCGCGAAGGGATCTTCAATCAAACCGAAGTCAATCGCGGCCTGCCGTTACCAATGCTGCTTAAGTACTTCCAAAAAAATGGACTCACCTGGCAGATCAAAGACGAACTGCGCAAGACAGTTGAGTTCCGGCAAGTAAATCTAGTCGAATCCTTTCCGCAACTACCGCCAATGGATCTCGTCTTCCTTCGCAACGTGTTGATTTACTTCGCCCCAGAGACAAAGCGCGAAATTTTAGTCAAAGTTAAACGTGTCATCCGTCCAGAGGGTGTGCTCTTCCTCGGCGGAGCTGAGACAACTATGAACCTTGATGTTCCTTTCGAACGTCTGCAAATTGGCAAAGCAACGTGCTACAAGCCGATCTGACCTGCGTTGCGTGACTTAACGCAAATGGATTGCACTAACTAATCGATGCATCCTAGAAGTTATTTCACACAACCAAACCGTCGCTGGCCCATGCCGATCCTTTCATCCCGCTGCAACAGAGTCCACTCACCCACCTGCTATCTGAACAGAAGGTAAATTCTATGCCCGTCTGCAACTCCGACATCCTCCAAATCACCCAGAACGTTCTCGAACTCATGGTGAACATGGGCGTCAACGAAGGTGAAGTGCCTCAACCGCAATCGCAAGTTCGTATGACTGGGTGTGTCCAGATCAGCGGTGCTTGGCGAGGCGCAGTGGTCCTACAAACTACCGAGGACTTAGTTCGCCATGCCGCCAGCGGAATGCTGAACATCGAAATGGACGAAGTGACTGCCGACGATATGGAAGACACATTAGCCGAGATCACCAACATGATCGGCGGCAATATCAAGAGCCAAGTCCCCAGCCCCTCGTACTTGTCATTACCCAGCGTAACCACCGGCCAGGACTTCAACTTTCGATTGAACGGCGCTGAAGTGGTCAGTAAAACGCCTATGAACAGCCACAATCAGCCGCTCAACGTGGTTATCTGCGAAGCCCGAGAATAGCGCTTAGGATCGCGAAGTTGATACGGTTACTTACCGTCTTTCTCGATCCGCTGCTGGTGGTGCGCTCTCCATAACCGGTCAAGCTCCTCTTCGGTCGCTCCGGTTTTGTCTTTCCAAAACGAAGGTTCGTACATTCCCTGGCGTGCAACTGCGTTCAAATCTACCAGCACTTGCTGACCATATTCCCGCGCAACCCAATCGAAAAAGTTACCACTGACTCGGTAGCTCGCATTGTATCGCGCGTTGGCTAAACTCCGCGCATTTATCTCTGCGCCACCTGTCTCTGGCTCATAAAGAAACCACCGCACGTAATCGGGTAAGCCTTCAGTAATCCAACTCGGCGTACGTTTACCACCACGCCGCCCCGACGAATAAGCCTGCACAACATGTACTAATTCGTGCACCACCGCCCCGCGAGCTTCCCGGTTCAGCTGTTTGCGAAACCAGTCTGCGTTAAGTGTGACAAGGGCACCATTCGCGTAAGCCGGAATGCCTTGCATCTGTGAATCCGGTAGGTAACGCAGCTTGACGGTTGACGCAGCTTTAAACTCGCGACTTGGAAACAACTCAACAATTTTTGGATACCATTCCTCGACCACCGGTCGCAACTTTAAGTCCGACCACTCCGCCAAATCGAGCGCCTTTGTGACATCAATCGAGTAGCGGTAAAGCCCATCTTTCGACGCAAATTCAATCAGGGAAGTCGTTGCAGGAATAAGACGCTTCGGCGGTGGCGCGTCAGCCTCGATAACGTCGATTTCGCTGAAGAAAGTATTACCAAACGGATCGTCTTTTTCAGTCGGTTCAACGTCCAGCAGTAAGTAACGGTAGCGTCCAAGCGATGCAACGCTGTCACTGATTGAAACACCAAACTGTCCGCCCAGCTCACGACCACGAGTATCGACCTCAGCAATCAGACTCCAGCCATTCAATTCGAATGCAGAACCCTTCTTGACGGAACGCTTTAACCCATCCGATTGCTCATTCGCGCCATACAGGCGATAGACCTGCGCGGCACGCGTGTCAGTATGCCACGAATAGGTTGCGACTTGCGATACATCGATCGACTTCCGCAAGTCGATCTCGATCAGTCCTCCATCACTCCCCGCGTTGAAGAAAAAATTCGCCCGCGGCTCATTGGCCTCACTGGGAACACCACCGTTGGTAAGCACCGCCAAGGATCCGCTGTTCTCGTCCACCCTTCCATCCAACAAACTCAAGGCCGCACCGGCCGCCGCATCATCAATTGCAGGCGCTGCGACTTTCGAGAACCTGAAATCGGAACTTTCTCTAGCCCCTTCCCACGCAACCCGAACTTCCGCTCGTAAAGAAACACTCAACAACAGCGTGCAAAGCAGCGCGAAGCATGAACGATGTTTGTGCATTAGTGCAAGTTCCCAGATGTAAATAAGTGAGCTCCTCAGCCCAGTTGCGGATCCAACATGTTGGAAGCTCTTCACCATGACCGCTGGCAATCTAACAGGGGTCGTCGAAATCTGGAAGCATGGTTCGAACTCTAAATCCGCCGCTTTTCCCCCCTTGGCCCCCCTGAGAAATCTCGCGACTGCTGTGCTTTCAATCAGCGTGCTCGCAAGTCGGTCGCACTGCTCAACGCCCTCGCTCTCCTCATAGCCTAACCATTCCATTAGTTTTAGCGGTTGCACCCTACACAGTCGGGAATGCATCGAAATTGCGATTCATAGGGAACTTATGTGGCGTTCCAAGATTGCGGTATGGCAGTTGCCTGTAAAAAGCAGTCTCTGCCCACCACTCGCTCTCTTAGGTGATGTTATGCGAACTCTGCTAGTAATCGTTGTTCTAATTGCGTTAATGGTGGTCGGCGGATGGATTGTGTTTAGTTCCGGGCGCGGTTCGTCGTTCGTCGAATTTCGAACAGATAAAGCTCAGAGCGATGTCGAGAAAGTCATCGGTGAGGGTGAACAGATGTTTAATGGGATGCGACGCGAAAGCAACGACGCAACCACTACAATCGAGAATCCTGCGCCAGCTCCTCAATAGTACCTTCCTTCCGGGAATTTGCTGATCTAACAAATTTTCTGTAAAACAATATCGTAGGAACAAGCGAATTGGCTTGCCTAAGCAGACTTCGACATCGGGATTCGAACAAATGACACACGTATTCTCGACAACGCCAAGACCAGGACAAGTCGGTATCTGGTTATTAGTCGGCTTAGCAAGTGCGACCGGCATCGCCGGTGTTGGATTTTGGCAGATTGCGCCATGCGACTTCAATGGAACCGCGAAGGCCGAGTACTCGAATGAGATAGACGTGCCTTACGACGAGTTCCGTACCATGATGGTTCGAAACAACGCTACAAAAGCAATCGTCGAGCATGGCGGGATGCAATTGCTCGACGAAGAGGTAATCGACCTAAAAGTCGATCTGTCGCGAGACAGCCGACCACTATTGAACGCGATCCTTCGCAAGTCCAAATCGTGTGTATCCTCCAGTAAACGTTTGACTGTCGCTATCAATAACGAAGAAATTCACGCGGAGAATCTGGTCCTACTGCAAAATGCTGAGATCACTCCAGAAAAGCTAGTGGTAGACTCCTTTTCCGAAGGACCTTCTGGCGACTTGAAATCCTATCGCGCTTCACTCCACGCCGAACCCAATGGCGATTCCACGCTGGTTCGTGTGACTGTCGATTTGCAGCTTTGTAAAGCCCTCGGAAAACTCTTCCACGGTGAAGCTCAGTCGCAGCTCAACGCCGCTGCAGAGCAGACTGTTCACCAACAGTGCGAAGCGCTGCAACAATTCGCGCTAGCAAACGCTAAGTAATTGCAATCGCTGCGAATGTGATCTTTGCTACGAGCGTGCTGAGCCTGCTTCACAAATCTCTACGGTCATACTCTGCCCTGGCAGTGGCTCGTTCCTACTCATTCTCCTGCGGCTCTCCGCGCGATCTACAACTCCAATCAGGCGAGCGCTCTTAGCTTGCAGCCTCGCCTAATCATGCAACTAGGATCTAACTCCTTGCCGCACATACTGAAGTTGGAGTTTTATGTCACTTCCTTAGCTCGCAGATCGACCAACGTGAGTCGGCAGCATTCGATTATGCGACAGGACCTCGACTTAAACGCTTTCATTAGTCGTTGGCACGTAGGTTGCGTAGTACATCCATTGTCAGTTAAATCGCTAACCTCAAAAATTGGAGAAAAACTATGCGATTCAAAGCTTTACTCGCCTCGCTCGTATGTGCTGCAGCCTTGGTAGGTTGTGACAAGAGCGCCGAAGATCATCAAGCAGATGCCGTACGAAACGCGTCTGAAAGCAAAGCGGAAAGCATTCGTGGTGCTTCCAAGAATCAAGCCGACGCGGTACGAGAGGGCGTTGGCAAAGACGCTTTCGGATCCGCTCAAACCAACTCGGCTGAGAACCGCGCCGATTCAATCGAAGAACGTGGCGAACGCGCCGCAGACGCGGTCGAACAAGCTGGCGAAAATCGCGCGGATCGCGTTGAAGACAAACGCCCGTAATCGCGACGCCGTTAATGCGATCGCATTTACACTCGCCACACAACTAATCCCGCTCGAAAATTCGAGCGGGATTTTTTTTAAATTCGACTATCGGGAGATGCCTGCTTAAATGCGTCCCATCAAAATCAAGATGATCAGGACGATAAGGACCAGCCCCAACCCGCCACTGGGAAAGGCACCCCAGTTACGGCTGTGTGGGAACACGGGCAAGGCACCGATCAACAGCAGAATTAGCAGGATCAATAAAATTGTCGACATTGTGAAACACTCTCATTCGCTTGGGCGCTTAGCGCGCAGTTAGATGTCATAGAGTTCAAATCTCTACGTGCAAGTAATCCAAGCAAAGCAAGTGCCATGATCGCAAATCGATCAGCTCAATCCTTCCAATGCGCCTTTAGAGTCCCCGAAGCTGTCCGCGCGAACACCAAACTGGTTTAGCATCCACACATAGAAATTGCACATCGGTGTCTCTTTCTTAAATCTAATGTGACGGCCAGTACGGACTCGACCGCCGCCTTTACCTGCTAAGAGGATCGGCAGTTCATCATGATTATGCCTG
>JANPLP010000651.1:0-6335 GCA_031426595.1 Planctomycetia bacterium
ACAGCTTTGGCGACATCGACTGTGCCCCGCCAGCATTTCATTCGCTTACAAAGGACAGTTTGCAACCAAATGAATGTCGTTCTACTTGTTTTCGTCCTGCTGTATCTCGTCGGGACTTTGGGAATTGGTGTCTGGGCGGGCTCGCGAATTAAGAACACCGAGGACTTCGCCGTCGCCGGTCATAGCCTGCCCCTGTACATGGTGATCACGACCAGTTTCGCAACTTGGTTCGGCGCGGAAACGGTGATGGGTATTCCTGCGAGGTTCGTGAGTGGTGGTTTGATAGAAGTGGTGGAAGACCCCTTCGGTGCATCCATGTGTTTAGTGCTGGTCGGCGTATTCTTTGCAACGCGGCTGTACAAGATGCATTTGTTGACCATCGGCGACTTCTATCGCAAACGGTTTGGAGTACCGGTCGAAATACTTTGCTCGATTATCATCATCCTCAGCTATCTAGGTTGGGTGGGCGCACAGATCACCGCACTCGGTTTAGTGTTCTCGATTTTGTCAGGTGGAGCGATAACGCCTGCAGTGGGCATGACGATCGGCACCGTGCTCGTTCTGATCTATGTGATGATCGGAGGGATGATGGCGGTGGCTTACACCGACTTCGTGCAGATGATCGTGCTGGTTTTGGGGATGTCGTACATCGCTTGGTATTCGTCGAATTTGGTGGGTGGAGCTGACAAGGTGTTCGCTTTAGCTTCAGAACGCGATTGGTTTCGCATGTTCCCCGAGTCGAATCCGAAGGACTGGGCGTTCTTCATCGCAGCGGCAATCACGATGATGCTCGGTTCAATTCCTCAGCAAGACGTTTTTCAGCGGGTTATGTCGGCCAAGAATGTCGATGCGGCTCGGTATGGCGCGATCATCGGTGGGTTGTGTTACTTGGCATTCGCCTTTGTTCCTATGTTTATCGTAGCGTCGGCGATTCTCGTGATGCCCGAGCATAGCGAAGAGTTGCTGGTGAACGACCCGCAGCAGGTATTGCCCAAGATGATTATGGAACACATGCCTTTGATGGTGCAGATCTTTTTCTTTGGTGCGTTGGTATCCGCTATCAAGTCATGCTCTTCGGCGACATTGCTAGCTCCTTCGACCAGTTTTGTTGAGAACATCCTGCGCCACATCCATCCTGGCCTGAACGATAAGCAACTGTTGTTTGCGATGCGGGTCACGATCTTCACGTTCACTGCCATGGTATTAACTTATGCAATACTCAGTCAGGGCACTTCGATTTATGAGTTGGTCTCTTCCGCTTATCAGATTACGCTGGTGGGTTCATTCGTTCCGCTAACGTTTGGGTTGTACTGGAAACGTGCGACTACTCAGGGAGCGATCCTGTCGATTGTGCTCGGAATCGGTTGTTGGGCACCCTTCATGTTCGCCTCGCAGCTTAGCCCCTATGTACCCATACTCACTGGCATCGATGAAATGTGGCCTCCGCAATTGGTTGGCCTGAGCGCCGCATTGATTGGAATGCTTGGTGGATCGCTCGGGCCGCAGCTGATTCAAGATCGATGCGATTTGGCATCGGAGGCTCATTAGTAGTCTGATTACCGGTCACGATGTGGATGCGACTCAGAAGACTCAACAGATACCGCCACCTTGAACGAGAAGCGAGCCCGGGCGGGCGGCCCGCGATAGCAGTTTCGCGACAGCAGTTTATTGGGGAGAGATCTCGATGCGATGGTCCAATGGTTGGCGGCTGAGTTTTTGTTGTTGTGTTGCGTTCGCACTGCGAGCGTCCTGCAACGCTGAGGCACCGGATCGTATCGTGCATCACGGCAAAGTGGTGACTGTTGACGCGAAATCCCAAATCGCTGAAGCGATGGCGACCCGTGGCGACCGGATCGTGGCGGTCGGAACAAATGCGGAGATCATGAAGCTAGCGACCGAAGCGACTGAGTTGATCGATTTGCAAGGAAAGATGGTTTTGCCTGGGTTGATCGATTCGCACGTGCACGCCAGCGGCGCTGCGGATTACGAGTTTGATCATGTGATGCCGGACATGATGAACATCGCGGATGTGCTCGCCTATATCCACAGCCGCGCAGAGCAGCTTGAGGACGGACAGTGGATTTCTGTCAGTCAAGTCTTCATCACACGGCTCGCTGAACAGCGGTTTCCAACCCGTGCGGAACTTGACGAAGTGGCTCCGCGTAATCCGGTCTACTTTCGGACTGGACCCGACGCTGCATTAAACACCTTGGCTTTGAAATTGAGCGGCATTGATCGGGACTACAAGATTACCGATGGTGAACCCGGATATATAGAGAAAGATCCATCCACGGGTGAACCGACCGGAATACTTCGCAGTTGTACGCGGCTGGCGAAAGTCGAAAGTCCCGATCGAAAACCGAGTTCTGAGGAGCGACGCAAGCGGTTGCGCGACTTGTTGCACGATTACAACAGCGTAGGAATTACGAGTATCGCGGATCGTTCGGCCAGCGATGATGCGATCAAGATTCTGGAGGAATTGCGCGCGGATGGTGCGTTGAGTTGTCGTGTGTTTTTATCTTATGGACTGAACGCGCAAGCGTCGCTGGAGCAGATCACTGAGCAGGTGAAAAAGGCGACGGCGAGTCCGCTGCACAAGTACGATAACTTGCTGTGGTTGCGAGGCGCTAAGATTTTTCTAGATGGCGGCATGCTGACGGGGAGCGCTTACATGCGCGAGCCGTGGGGAGTGAGTTCGATTTATGCGATCAACGATCCGAACTACCGTGGCTTGTTGTACGTGGAAGCCGAAAAGCTCTATACGATTGCTAAACTGTGCCTTGAAAATGATCTACAGATAACGGCGCACTCGGTTGGCGACGGAGCGGTGCATGCCCTGATCGATGCCTATGAGAAAGTTAACGAAGAACTGCCGATCAGGTCACGAAGGCCGTGTATCACGCACTGCAATTTTATGTCAGCGGAAGCCATTGAGCGCATGAGCAAAGTTGGAATCGTGGCGGATATTCAACCTGTTTGGCTGTGGCTGGATGGCAAGACCTTGCTGCGACAGTTCGGCGAGCAGCGCACCGAATACTTTCAACCTTATCGAAAGTTGATCGACAGTGGCGTGATCTTCGGTGGCGGTTCTGATCACATGCAGAAGATCGGGTCCATGCGTTCTATCAACCCTTACAATCCGTTTCTCGGAATGTGGATCACGCTCAGCCGCGTTCCGCGGGGCCTGAACAAGCCGTTGCACCCTGAGCACGTGATCACCCGCGAGGAAGCGATTCGCTTTTACACGATCAGCAATGCTTACTTGACCTTTGAAGAAAAAGAGAAGGGTTCGTTGGAACCCGGCAAACTTGCCGATTTCATCATCCTAGATCGCGACATACTGACTTGCCCGGTTGACGCCATCCGCGACGCCCTGGTTGAAATGACATTTCTGGGTGGGAAGAGCGTTTATAAAAAGAAGTAATCGTTGGCGCGGGATGGAGTATCGGCTAGAAGTGAGTCGTGTTAATCGCACTCTCCACGCCGTTAGCTCCCCTTCGTGGCGTCAGGGTGCACATTAGATATTCGGCTGATAAATTTTAAGCCCCGAAGCACCGAATTTCTGTCATTTCGGGATCGTTATAAACCAACTAAGCTGCCAGAGCGTGTTGCGAATTGCCTCGAGTTACGTGTGCCCAGGTTGGATCGAACTGGCCAAGCGAATATACTTGAGGAACGATGATAAACAGTGGGAGAGATTTCGTTTCGTCGCTCGGCAATAGCCTTGGTCCGATGACTGAGGCCGCCAAGCAAGGCGGGTAATAGCAGCCAGACGAAGCGAGACGCCGAAGGCGCAAAAGAGGCCCTGAACCGCTCAGGCAAAAGGAACCGCTGTGAATGCAATCGTCTCTGGAGAGCGATTTAGTGGTCAGGTTTAGTCTGTTTGATTGAACTTGAACGCGATGGAATCCACCGAAGGGGAAAGGCTAGCGCCGAGATCTCTCAGGTATCAAGGACAGAGGGGCAAACAAAGTTGAGTTGGGAAGTCGCATTGGGCTTCCGTAACTTGACTTCCATTTCGTTTGCTCTTTGAAAGTCCATTTGTACCATGTCCAATTTCGGATCGACTAAAGGTTCTTCGAAACTATCGCCCTTCGTCGCTCGTCACATCGGCCCGCGCGAGCACGAAATTCAATCGATGCTCGAACGCTTAGGCTACAGTTCGCTCGATGAACTAACGCGAGCCGTCGTGCCCGGCAACATCGCGGACGACTCGCCGATGGATCTGCTGCCTGGGGTAACGGAAGAGGAAGCGCTCGCCGAGTTGAGGCAGATTGCTAATAAAAACAAAGTCATGCGTAGCTTCATTGGCCAGGGCTACTACGGCACACATACTCCAAAGGTGATTCAGCGAAACGTTCTCGAGAACCCAGCTTGGTATACGGCCTACACTCCATACCAACCGGAAATCTCGCAGGGTCGTTTGGAGATTCTCTTCTACTTTCAGACGATGGTCTGCGAGTTGACCGGGATGGATATTTCCGGCGCATCGCTGCTCGATGAAGGGACTGCTGCGGCTGAAGCGATGACCCTGTGCCAGCGCTCCTGCAAGTCCGGTGCGAATCGATTCTTGGTCTCGTCTTTGTGTCACCCACAAACGATCGAGTTGATTGAGACTCGCGCGCAGCCGCTGGGTATTGAAGTTGTAACGTTCGACCAGCGGACTGCGGTGACCGATTGGTCAGGCGTCTTTGCAGCGATCGTCCAGTATCCCGCCACCGATGGTACTGTCGGCGATTTTGCAGAGTTGATCGACGGAGCTCATGCGAATAAAGCGATGGTCGTCATGGCGACCGATCTGCTAGCACTCACGATGCTCAAATCGCCCGGGACACTCGGAGCGGACGTGGTAGTTGGCAACACTCAGCGATTTGGAGTGCCGTTTGGATTTGGTGGTCCGCATGCCGCATTCTTGGCAACTAAAGATGCATTCAAACGAACGCTGCCGGGCCGACTGGTTGGACAATCTATAGACTCGCACGGTAATCCCGCTTTTCGATTGGCATTGCAAACGCGCGAACAGCATATTCGTCGCGAGAAAGCGACTTCGAACATCTGCACTGCGCAAGCGCTGCTGGCCATTATGGCGACGCTGTACGCTTGTTATCACGGACCGGAGGGCTTACGAGCGATCGCCGCCCGTGTGCATGGGCTGACGATGCGATTGTGCCGTTCGCTGAAGAAACTGGGGGTGGCCGTGGAATCAGATCAAGTCTTCGATACGCTGACAATTGCGACGGGGACGAATACACAAGCCATCCTGCGCGCCGCAGTTGCGGCAGGATTCAATCTGCGGACTGTTAGCGAAACTCAAGTGGCAATTGCACTGGATGAAACTGCAACCGAAGCGGATGTACAACAACTGGTGAAGTTGTTTGGTGGTGAGACGGTCATCGCCGACGCAAGTACAACTCTGGTTGGCGAGAGTTTGCGTACCGATACTTATCTTTCGCAGCCGGTGTTTCATCAGTACCGTAGTGAAACGGAGATGATGCGTTATCTGCGACGTTTGTCGGAGATGGATATCGCGCTTGACCGTGCAATGATTCCGCTGGGGTCCTGCACAATGAAATTGAACGCCGCGATTGAAATGACTCCGGTCACATGGCCAGAATTCAGTTCGATTCATCCCTTTGCACCCGAGGACCAGTGGCAAGGTTACCGCGAGATGATCGAGCAGTTGGAGGGGATGCTGTGCGCGGTGACTGGGTACGATTCGATTTCGTTGCAGCCCAACGCGGGTTCGCAAGGCGAGTATGCAGGGTTGCTGGCGATCAAGCAGTATCACGAATCTCGCGGCGATTTTGATCGCACCGTGTGTCTTATCCCTAGCAGCGCGCACGGTACGAATCCGGCGAGCGCTCAGATGGCGAACATGCAAGTCGTGGTCGTCAAATGCGATGAAGCGGGGAATGTTGATCTGCTAGATCTAGACGCAAAGATTGCTGCCAATGCAGGGCGAGTGGCAGCCATCATGATCACTTATCCTTCCACGCATGGTGTGTTTGAAGCGGGTGTCACAGCCGTCTGCGCAAAAGTGCATGAAGCGGGTGGTCAAGTCTATATCGATGGTGCAAACTTAAACGCGTTGGTGGGCGTCGCCAAGCCGGGCAAGTTCGGTGGGGACGTATCGCATCTGAACTTACACAAAACATTTTGTATTCCTCATGGCGGTGGTGGGCCGGGCGTTGGACCGGTCGCCGTCCGAGCTCATTTGGCTCCCTTCCTGCCGAAGGATGGATTGCGAGAGGATCGCGTCGGACCGATCGTCAGTTCGGCTCCTTTCGGCAGCGGCAGTATTCTACCGATTTCGTGGATGTACATTCGCATGATGG
>JANPLP010000652.1:0-3028 GCA_031426595.1 Planctomycetia bacterium
GACTTCACTGACTAGCGCCGGCCAACGAGATGGGGTCGTCAGCCGAGTTAACACTGATTCAGGAACTATCGAATGGGCGCAGCGGATGGGAGGGGGCGGATTTGAAACTTTGCAGGACCTCGATATGAATCCGGCAGGGCAGCCCGTTGTGACGGGTTGGTTTCAGGAATCTTCGAGTTTCGGCACACAGGTCTTAACAACCGCTGGAACGCAAAACGCGCCATTCATCGCGACCCTTAGCAGCGACGGCCTATTCGCCCAATCCTTCCGGCTTGTACCGGGTACTAATGTGCGCTCTACCGTCTTCGTTACGATTGACAATAGCGGAGCGATCTATGCAATTGGCAATACCTCCGGGGTCCTGAGAGCACAGGCTCCTCAGCAAGAGGTGACTCTTAGCCCAACCACGTATAACCTGGCTGGTTACTTTATAAAGCTGCCACCGTTCGCACCCACGAAGTTCTATGCAGCTGACGACAGCACTCGCGATCGAACATATCAATACGGTGCGAACGGAGAACTTACCGTTGACCATTTTTCGTTCAGCACTTTAAATACCGCACCGCGTGGTGCTGCTAGTACCGCTGCGGGTACGAAGGTCTGGGTCGTAGATGCCAATAAGACCGTTTACGTTTATAGCGCTAGCGGGAGCTTACTTGGATCGTGGGTGGCCGGTGGTCTAAGTTTAAACGCACAGATCGAAGGTATCACTACCAACGGAACGGACATCTGGCTGGTCGATGCGTCACAGGACAGAGTCTACAAGTACACGGGGGCGGCCAGTCGTACGTCAGGCACTCAGTCTACCGTCAGCAACTTCAAGCTCAATTCTGCCAACGGCAACGCTAAAGACTTGGTCACTGACGGAGCGTCGATCTGGGTAGTGAACGATAGCTCGACCGACAAAGTATTTAAGTACTCCATGACCGGAAGCCTGATTGGCAGTTGGACAATGGCCACTTCCGGCGCAACGAGCCCAACGGGAATCACTCTCGATCCAGCTAGTCCGAGCGCTCTTTGGATTGTTGACAATGGCAGCGACAAGATTTACCAATACGACGCAGCCGTCGGACGCTCAGCGGGATCACAAGCTGCTTCGGACACGTTCACGCTTGCCGTTGGCAATACGAATCCACAAGGTATCGCTGATCCACCAGAGCCTGGCAGCATGACACCCGCAATTAGTTTGAACGAACAAAGCCCTCAGCCTATGCCAGGCGACTTTCCAGTGATGATCGATAGTGCTTCAACCATGCCGAGTGCCGTTCTCGCGCTGGCCGACGAGCCCACAACTGCACGCAATGATTCAGTGAGACTAGTCTTGCAACCCTCAACCAGCAAAGAGACTGTGACCATTCGTTTCGAATCGGACGCAACACGCAAACGTTCCCATTCCTACACTCACGACCATGATGAAGCATTCGCCGGTCTCTTTGATGAGTTCGATGCTATCTTTGTCAAAGCTCGGAAGCGCTGAATATGCGGGTTTCAAGTTCACGAGTGCCGTGCTCAGTAAGCTGGTTGCCACCCAAAGCACACTTGTTGCTACGGAGTTTGCAGAATGAACGTTGACATCGTGACTGCTAAGCGAATCTTTCTTGAAGCACTCGACCTCAAGACCGAATCGCAAGTGCGTGATTTTCTAGACAGTGCCTGTGCGCACGACTTGGACCTGCGTCGACAAGTGGAAGAACTGCTGTCGGCGCATCACCACGGCGGTAGTTTATTTGACGAAGGCGTGTTGGGCGAAATGCCTACACTCGACAACCCGCCGAAAGAATTGAGCGGTGAGCGAATAGGTCCCTACAGATTACGGGAACTGCTCGGTACAGGCGGCATGGGTAGCGTCTACGTGGCAGAGCAGGAAAGACCGGTGCGCCGGAAAGTTGCACTAAAGGTGATCAAAGCGGGCATGGATAGCCGTCAAGTGATCGCCCGCTTTCAAGCCGAGCGTCAAACACTGGCACTGATGGACCATCCGCATATTGCTAAAGTCTTTGACGCGGGCACCAACGATCAAGGGCGACCTTACTTCGTGATGGAACTGGTTCGTGGCGTTCCTATTACCGACTTCTGCGATGCCAACAAGCTTTCGACCGCCGATCGGCTCGAGTTGTTCATTAAAGTATGTCAGGCTGTACAGCACGCTCACCAGAAAGGGATCATCCACCGAGACATAAAGCCGTCTAACGTCTTAGTCACTCTCCATGATGACATAGCGGTTCCGAAGGTAATTGACTTTGGTATCGCCAAGGTCACCGGGGCACAGATGGGCGAGCAATCCGTGTACACGGCGTTTGCGCAAATGATTGGGACTCCGTTGTACATGAGTCCGGAACAGGCCCAACTGAACGCACTGGACGTGGATACGCGAAGCGATGTCTACTCGCTTGGGGTATTACTTTACGAGCTGATTACCGGAACGACTCCGTTTGAACAGGAGACGCTTCGGCAAGCCGGTTTCGACGAGATGCGACGCATTATTCGCGAAGTCGATCCACCTAAGCCCAGCGATCGCATTAGCACACTCAAGGCCGGTAATCTCACAACAGTTTGCGAGTGCCGCAGCATCGAAGCCGGTAAGTTAGGTCGTGCCCTGCAAGGCGAACTCGACTGGGTAGTGATGAAAGCGTTAGAGAAGAACAGGACACGCCGCTATGAGTCCCCCAACTCACTCGCTGCCGATATTCGGCGTTATCTATCTAACCAACCGGTCGAGGCGCGTCCGACCTCACTTTTTTACAAAACACAAAAGTTTGTCCATCGCCACCGCCCAGCAATCTCGCTAACGGTACTGACCGCGGCCTTGATAATCACGGTGTCAGTTTTCTTTGGTGGCACTTACTTCCAGCAGCGGAGTAGCCGCTTTGCGAGGCAAGCTAGTGTCGAGGAGGCGTTACGTGCTGCACGGACGTGGATAAACGAGCAACGGCTAGACGAGGCTGAAAAGCGAGTGGCGCATGCGCAAGCTGTCTTGAGCAGTGGACCTGTGGGAGCCGCATTATCAAACGACGTTTTAAAATTAGTT
>JANPLP010000653.1:0-4188 GCA_031426595.1 Planctomycetia bacterium
TACTGAAGTTAAGCATTCGTAGAACCATCCCAATCATGTTGCACACCGCCCGCTGCGAACCAAGTAGCCGCAGCTCGGCGATCATCGGCAAGGAACATTCCAGCAACTATGATCATCAGTCGAAATGCAATACGACTGTCCATCATGCTTGCCATCGCGTGAACTTGCGCAGCCAGACAGCGCACCAGAGGCACTCGTGCCTGTCGAGTCTTTCTACGGTTCATGTTGGACTTGTCCAGTCGACGACGCTTACGAGCACATGCATTGTGACAGGTCGCCGAATCGTTGATCTATTGGAAGCCGCCCATATCAGCCCCTACGGTGGTAACAAAGACAACGAACCGTCGACTGGTGTGTTGGTCCGTGCCGACAACCGCAGCTTCACTTGAGTAACTCTCGTATAACGTACAAGAACATCGACAGCATCGCTGACTTTCACGCAGCTGGTCGACACTCGTATATCACTCAACCGCCATGGAACTGGCTCGTCACTCAGACGTAAGAATGACCATGCGCTACACGCACATTGATATCGATGACCAAGCCGATGCGCTCAAGAAGTTGTTGTCTCCCCAAACGATCGATAGTGCGCTGCTCGGGCGCTGCACTTTCGGCGGCGCAGCGAGTTTTAAGGTGCACACGCTGTCAGTAACGAAAGTGAGGCATGCAGTAACGAAACTGAGGCATGTAAGAAAAAACGCCATAAGTCTAAACTAGTGTCAGACTTAGGCGTCTTTTGTAAAAAAGTGGTCAGCTCTCAAGCTACTGGTCCACTCAGGCGGAGGGCACGGGACTCGAACCCGCAACCCCTTACGGGGCACTTCATTTCCAATGAAGCCGCTAGCCATTCGCTTACCCTCCATGAAATCGCGCCTTGCATAAACTTGCATAAATGCTTGCAGCGAAATCGGTCAGCGGTGGTGATTCACGGTTTGCCAGATGATAGCCTCCGAATCACTGGTCGTAAATGTCTCTGGGCGTAAATGTCTCTGGGAGTAAATGCAGTGGGTGGGCGACGACCCCGCGTTCAACGCATGGCTTTGAGCTATGGGGGCAGGCGCTTTTTGCGGTCAATTGCAACAGTTGGCGGGGTTTCGATGCGGCACCAACATGCTTTTGCCCAAAGCCGCACGAAAACGGGTCCTAGACCGCAATCTGTGCTTGCATCCTCAGCCCCACGCGATGCGCTCGCAACCTTGCGAATCGACTGATCCAATCAAGATCGTTGTGCAGGCGTTCGAGCTTGGCGGGTTTTTGGTTGGCTATTCACTTGGTGGTGGGTCGCGAGCGGGGCTTACTGGCAACATCGTGGTGCGGGAAGGGTTGGCTCGTGGAATGGGATATGAGTCGTGGCTAGACGCGGGGGCGGTTGCGGAAGACAATTGCAAGCCAACTGGTTACAATGCGGGGCTTTCCGTCGCTGGGACGATTCCTCGTTTTTGAAATTTTGAAAGAATTCGCAGAGAAAATTCATGGCACAGCAAGCTTTGAAGCAAGATCCGTTCGCCGCTCGTGACACTTTCCAAGGCCCCAGGGGTCCGATCGGTTTCTATAGCCTTCAAAAGCTCGAAGCGGCTGGTATCGGCAACATCTCGCGCTTGCCGTTCTCCATTCGCATTTTACTGGAGGCGGTTCTACGCAACTGCGACGGCTACATTGTCAGTGAGCAGGACGTGCACAATTTGGCGAACTGGAACGCCGCCAAGCCTGCCGAAGTTGAGATTCCGTTTATGCCCGCGCGGGTTGTGCTGCAAGACTTTACGGGTGTTCCTTGCGTGGTGGATCTCGCAGCGATGCGCGATGGCATGAAGTCGCTGGGGGGCGATCCCAAAAAGATTAATCCGCTGATTCCTGTGGATCTTGTAATCGATCACTCGGTGCAAGTGGACATGTTCGGGACGCTGGACTCACTTTCGAAGAACGTTGAGATCGAGTTTGAACGCAACCAAGAGCGTTATCAGTTCTTGCGCTGGGGTCAGCAGGCATTTGACAACTTCCGCGTTGTGCCGCCAAATACCGGAATCGTGCATCAAGTCAACCTTGAGTTTCTGGCTCAGGGAGTTTTCGTCCGCAACGATCATGTGGGTCCAGTCGCATTGCCTGACACACTCGTTGGCACAGACAGTCACACGACGATGATCAATGGGCTGGGTGTACTTGGTTGGGGCGTGGGTGGTATTGAAGCGGAAGCGGGCATGCTTGGGCAACCGCTTTACATGTTGATGCCGGAAGTGGTCGGCTTCGAGATTGAAGGGAGCATGCCTGCTGGTGCTACCGCCACGGACTTGGTTTTGCGAGTGACTGAGGTACTGCGAAAAGAGGGAGTGGTTGGCAAGTTTGTTGAGTTTTTTGGTCCGGGCGTGTCGAGCATGTCGCTGGCGGACCGAGCGACCATTGCCAACATGGCACCTGAATACGGCGCAACCATGGGTTACTTCCCAGTGGACGATGAGACGCTTCGGTACTTGCGACGAACAGGGCGCACGGAGGAGCAAGTGCGGTTGGTTGAGACTTACATGAAGGCGCAGGGTTTGTTCCCCACGGATGCTTCGCCGCGTTTGGAATACACCAAAGTGCTCAAACTGAACTTGAGCGAAATTGAGCCGGCGCTGGCTGGCCCGAAGCGTCCGCAGGACCGCGTGCCGCTGAAGACCGTCAAGCAATCGTTCAGTAAAGCGTTGAGCGCTCCGATCGCCGAGCGTGGATTTGGGTTGAGCAGTGAGACGCTCGCCAGCACGGGTACGATCGCTAGCGGCAAGACCTCCGTTGAGATTGGGCATGGAGCAGTGGTGATTGCAGCCATCACCAGTTGCACGAATACATCGAATCCTTCGGTGATGATCGGCGCTGGTCTGCTGGCTAAAAGAGCCGTCGAGAAGGGGCTGACAGTTCATCCTTATGTGAAGACTTCTTTGGCGCCCGGTTCGCGGGTGGTCACTGATTATCTCGATCGCGCGCAACTGACCAAACCGCTAGAGGCATTGGGTTTCCACACCGTTGGATATGGGTGCACAACTTGTATCGGCAATAGCGGTCCGCTGCCTGATGCAGTTGCAGCAGCCATCACGAGCGGCAATTTGGTTGCAGCGGCAGTGTTGAGCGGCAATCGCAACTTTGAAGGTCGCGTCAATCCGCTGACACGCGCGAATTACTTGGCTAGTCCTCCGCTCGTTGTGGCTTACGCGCTGGCTGGAACGATGGACATCGATTTCGAGACGGAACCGATTGGGCACAACAAAGCGGGTGCTCCGGTATACCTCCGCGAAATTTGGCCAACGCGCGACGAAGTGCAACAGACGATGGATAGCTGTGTGTTGCCGGAGATGTTCACGAAGCAGTACTCGAATGCTTTCACCGACAATGAAAAATGGAATGCTATCAAGATTACGACAGGCGATTTGTATGCTTGGGATTCCGGAAGCACTTACATTCAGCGGCCACCATTCCTCGAAGGCATCACAGCGGATGCTAAGTTGCCTAAACCGATTCAGGGCGCGACTTGCTTGGCGGTGTTGGGTGATTCGGTAACGACAGATCATATCTCGCCGGCGGGTTCAATCACCAAGAACAGTCCGGCTGGTAAGTACTTGATCGAACATGGTGTCGAGCCGATTGAATTCAATAGTTACGGTTCACGTCGCGGCAACGATCGCGTGATGGTACGTGGCACGTTTGCAAATATCCGCATTCGCAATGCCATGGTACCCGGAACTGAAGGTGGCTATACGAAGCATCTGCCAACGGGCGAGACGATGTCGATCTACGACGCTTCGATGTTGTATCAAGCTGCTGGAACTCCGCTGGTCGTTCTCGCAGGTGCTGAGTACGGAACCGGTAGCAGTCGCGATTGGGCGGCAAAGGGGACTTTGTTGCTGGGGGTTCGCGCAGTGATTGCGTCGAGTTACGAGCGGATTCACCGGAGCAATCTGGTCGGCATGGGAATTCTGCCGCTGCAGTTTCTCGAAGGCCAAACTTGGCAATCGTTGGGATTAACGGGCGGAGAGAGCTTTGATATCGGCACTGATTCAAGGACTGCGCTCGCACCACGCGGTCGGTTGGCGGTTCGCGCCACGGCAAAGGATGGAACGACTGTCGACTTTGAAGTCGCGGTACGGATCGATACGCCAGTTGAGCTCGATTACTATTACAACGGTGGTATTCTTCCGACCGTGCTTCGCAAGTTGGCCG
>JANPLP010000654.1:0-17126 GCA_031426595.1 Planctomycetia bacterium
GCAACCGCAGCCCACGATGGCTTGTAGCAACCAAGCTGCTATCAACATCGATGTTAGCTTACCGATGCCCAGCACGATCGCTGCCAGTGCGGTCGCGATGAGCAGGTGCATGATGCTCGGTCGCCAGTGTTTTGCGCCTACTCGATTCGTCTCAGCTATCGATGGGTCAACCCTGCTTGGCACAAAAAACAGAATTGCCCAGAGCCCTAGGTTCGCTGCCGCGATGGCCAGTGCGATCCAGGCCACGATAGGTGCCGGGCGGCTCTGGTCGGCTCTGGTCCAGTCGTAGAACTCAGGCATGAACCAGCCGGCGGCAATGGCTAATGCACACAGCATCCAATAACTTATCTGCCATCTATCTCTTAGCCATGCGAAGCAACGAGCTAGCATGATTTGATGCCGAGCATTCGCTCAAGAGGCCGCGGGGTATTGTTCGCCTTAGCCATGTGGGTAGCTCCTGTGCAAACCGGAAGCGGATCTTTAGCCAGAGTAAGTTTCCACTGAGAGTTCTTACTGTGAGTTTCCAGTGTAACTTTATTAGGCGCGCCATTTGATTTCGCGGGAAAGCAAAAGTGAGACGCGGGGGAAACAAACTATGGCTGCGGCAAGCACGTGCAACGAATTCAGCGATACAAGTCGTGTTAGACTTCGCGAAGGCAGTGCATATTGGCGATTGAGATGCCACTGATAATCGCGCCGATGATGCCTACAAAACCTTGATCGGTGCCGCACAAAAACAGGTTTTTCAGATGCGTCGAACCGTCGAGCTGCTTGTCGGGGGCACCGTAGACGGCGCCATTGTCGTGCGAAGTGAAGCGGCGAATCGTCTTGGGGGTGAACACATCGGTATCGATCACATGCCTGCGAAAATCCGGAATAAAGCGAACTGCAGAAGCCACACTGCGATCGTACCACCACATCTTTTGCTTGGCGTACTCGGTTTCGTCTAGGCCCTGCCAGCCGTCAAAGTCAGCGATGGTAGTCAATCGCACGATGCCATCTTCGAGGTTACCCTGTTCTTCCGGGTACAAGTAGTTGTTAGGGCTGCAGATGACTCCAGTGCGAACATCGCACAGGTCGTTCGCAGGTCGCCGCCAAACGAATTTTTCACTATCGTTGTAAAACACGATCGTCTCGCCAAAGCCGACTTCTTTGGGTTGCTTGTCGAGTACGGAGATCGACTCAATAAAGGTCAGTTGGCCAGCGCGATGGGGCTGGACATCGGTCACGTCATCGCACAGTCGCTGAGTCTCGATGATGCCAGCGCTGGACAGGATGCGTTTGGCCGCGATGAATTCACCGTTGTCTAAAGTCACGCCGACGGCACGGTCGCCTTCGACGCAGATACTGGCTACGCCGCTTCGCAACTTCAGTTCGCCACCCAGCGAACGGAAGCGTCGTACGAGATGCTTCAAAATCAGACGCACGCCCTTGTAAGGCCTCGCAAAGCCTTCCAAAAAGATGCTGCGGAACATGATGCAGAACTGGCCGAAGTCCATGTCGTCTTCGCGCGCGTTGCCGTACCACATCAGGGGGCACAGGAGCATCTCGATCAGCAGTGGTTCAGTGATCGTTTCAGCGAGGAACTTTCGCGCCGATCCACCGAAGTTCTCTTGGGTCAGGTCGTCGTAGTCGGCAAGTTGGCCAAGCACTTTTTCGAAGTTGTCACGTTGGCTTGGGAAAGCCGCTGCGATTTCACTGCGCAGTAAATCGATGTTGTTATTGAAACGCAAACGCACACCAGGGAACGCTACCGCACTGCCGACTTGGGGAGACAATTCGAAATCTTCCCAGCGAAACCTCAGTTGCCGAAGCAATCGGGCGAGCGGGCCTTTTTTGGTTCCTGGCGGTGTGTAATTGGTGACCGCGTGCAGCCCAACGTCGTAGTTGCGCCCGCCGAGCCTGTAGAAACCGTTCAGTCCGCCAATCGTGTAATGGCGTTCGAGAATGCAGACCTTCTGGTCGTAGTGAGCTAACCGGATTCCAGCGGCCAGCCCAGACATTCCTCCGCCAATGATCAGCGTGTCATACACGGGAATTCACCTGAGCGGTCGGTTAGAGGTCGCGCATTTTCGGCTCGAGATAGTTTACCGTGCTGTCCATGCTGGCCAAGTTGCCGTACTCGTCCTCAGGAATTTGGACTCGGTGCCGCTTGCGCAGCTCCATTACGATGTCCAAGAAGTCCATGCTATCCAGCTCCATCTGCTCACGAAACGAAACTTCATCCTTGAGGTTACTGAGGTCCTCGTCGGGTGCGATCTCACTGAGGATGTCGAGAATCTCGCCGCGAATTTCCGCTTTTTCCACTGATCTCTCCTCGAATTTCTTGCTCTTTAGCCAAGCGAAATGCGGTTGCTGGAAGGGTTCAAAGCCGCCCGTGCTGCGGCGACTGAATCGGACCAGAAAGCTTACTCGCGATTGACCATTCAGGCTAGGGTCTGCGGGTAGGCAGAAGTAAAGGCCTGCTTGCGAGTGCGCCGAGGGGTTCGAACTGGGCGAGTTGATGCGTTTCATTTTAAGAGAAGGCAGGGGCGGTTGCATCGTTGCGAACTTGGGTTTTTCAAGGTATCTTCGGACCCAAAGATATTGAAAACACTTTATGAAAATGCAGGAAAAGAGAAGTTATGACTTCAGCCATTGGTAGCATCGAAAAGTTGGCGATCGACACCATTCGCACTCTCAGCATGGATGGTGTACAAGCCGCAAATAGCGGACATCCAGGAACTCCGATGGCCCTGGCTCCGGTAGCTTTTCAGGTTTGGACTGGCGCCATGCGCTACAACCCAGAAAACCCGCTGTGGCCCAATCGTGACCGATTTGTGCTCAGCTGCGGTCACGCGTCCATGCTGATCTACTCGATGATCCACTTGTCGGGTATCAAAGCCACCGACCACCACGGCAAAGTGCTCGCGCGGCCCTCACTGACGCTTGAGAACCTCAAGAATTTTCGGCAACTTCACAGCCCTTGCGCTGGACACCCTGAATTCGGCGAAGCTGCGGGCATCGAAACGACAACTGGACCTCTGGGGCAAGGGGTCGGCAACAGTGTGGGGATGGCAATCGCTTCGAAGTGGATGGCCGCGCATTACAATCGACCTGGTTTTGAGCTGTTCGACTACAACACTTACGCGCTGTGCGGTGACGGCGACATGATGGAAGGGGTCGCTTACGAAGCTGCGTCGCTGGCCGGACACTTGAAACTGTCCAATCTATGCTGGATCTATGACGACAACGGGATCACCATTGAAGGGCATACCGATCTCGCCTTCAGTGAAAACGTGGCTCGGCGTTTTGAAGGACTCGGATGGAACACTGTTCGAGTCGAAGATGCAAACGACACTGAAGCGCTGGCGAAGGCGCTTGCCAATTTTGAAGCCTGCACTGACAAACCGACGTTGATTGTCGTTCGCAGTGTAATTGGTTATGGCGCGCCGAACAAAGCGAACACGCATGGCGCTCACGGCGCTCCGCTGGGCGACGACGAAATCAAACTGGCGAAGAAGTCCTATGGCTGGCCCGAGAATGAGAAGTTCTTGGTGCCTAGCGAAGTGCCGGAGTACTTTGCGAGCACGATGGGCAAGCGTGGTGCAGAGTCCGAGGCGGCTTGGAATGAGATGTTCGCCAAGTACAAATCGCAATTTGCCAAAGAAGCCGCAGAGCTTGACGCCTTGTTTGCTCGCAAGTTGCCCAAGGGTTGGGACAGCGGGCTGAAGCCATTCCCAGCAGATGAAAAAGGATTAGCGACTCGCGTCAGCAGCGGCAAAGTCCTCAACATGCTCGCACCCAACCTCCCATGGTTGGTCGGCGGCTCGGCGGACCTTGCACCTAGCACCATGACCTTGCTGGACGGTCAAAAGGATTTCGAAGCGGACAACTTCTCTGGCCGCAACATGCACTTCGGCATTCGCGAGCACGGCATGGCAGCCGCATTGAACGGTATGTCGCTGAGCGGCCTGCGGGCTTTCGGAGCCACGTTCTTTGTCTTCACCGACTACATGCGTCCGTCGATGCGACTGAGCAGCATCATGCATCAACCGGTGCTGTACGTGCTGACGCACGATTCGATCGGCGTCGGTGAAGATGGTCCGACGCATCAACCCGTTGAGCATTTAGCGGCTTGCCGAGCGATTCCGGGTTTGTATGTTTTCCGCCCCGGCGATGCGAACGAAGTCCTCGAAAGCTACCGCGCGATTATGCAATTGGATAATCATCCGGTCGCATTGGTCCTGTCGCGTCAGAACATCCCTACGTTTGATCGCACGAATATGGGCGCAGCTTCGGAGACCGCCAAGGGTGGATACATCCTCAGCGACTGCGAAGGCGAACCGTCGGTGATTCTGATCGGCACCGGAACCGAATTGCATTTGTGCTTGAATGCCCAGAAGACTTTGACGGCCGAAGGAATTGCGACGCGCGTGGTCAGCATGCCGTGCCAAGAATTGTTTGATGACCAGTTGCCTGAGTACCGCGAAAGCGTGCTGCCTGAGTCCTGTGGTATTCGGATCGCTTGCGAAGCCGGTATTCGGCAAGGCTGGGACAAGTACATCGGAGCCGGCGGCCACTTTGTTGGTATGAACGGCTTCGGCGCATCCGGTCCAGCTCCGAAACTGTACAGCCACTTCAAGATCACCGCCGACCAGATTGTCAGCTACGCACAAATCACTGTTCGCGGCTTGAAAGACTAGTCAAACGATCTCACGTAGGCCGTAACAAGCGACGCGCCGTTACGGCACTGCAGCCTGGGAAGCATTTCCTGGAACCCAAAAGTTTCGGGGTAGAATGAATGGACTAACACTTCGCTCGCGAATTGGTAACGAAGGCGCTCGTTCATGAAAAGCCCTTTTCCTGGCATGGATCCGTTTCTCGAACGTCATTGGCAGGAGGTTCATCTCACATTTTTGGTTTACGCTTCAACGCAACTGAACGACCATCTTCCAAATGAGTTGTTAGCACGTGTTGAGGCGAGTCTTGCAGTGGAGTCGGATGACGAGCGAACTCGGATTGTCTATCCAGACATCAGTGTCGTCGAGCAGTCACCAGCATTCCCTGGCATGCAGCTGGAGACTTCCGGTATTGCGGTCGCCGATCCTTTTGAAGTTCCCCTACCCCACGAAGCACCACCGCAGCGACACTTGGAGATTATCGATACGGGAAGCGGCAATCGCGTTGTGACCGTGATTGAACTTTTGAGCCCCGTGAACAAGGCGATGCCAGCTGGGCGAGCTGCATATCGCAAGAAACAAGCTGAGTACATCCAAGGAATGGTTAACTTGGTGGAAATCGACTTACTGCGCGGCGGCGAATTTGTCTTAGCGATGCCCGAAGATGAGTGGCCGAGAGCTCATCGCGCTCCGTACAAAATCGGCATTCGGCGAGTCACCAAACCGAACATCGCGGCTGGGATTGGAATTCAATTGAATGAACGCTTGCCGAATATCGCGATCCCTCTACGCCCGCAGGATCGTGATGTAGTGCTCGAGCTTCAGCCGATCATTGATGCCTGCTACCGCGACGGGCGCTACCACACTATCAAGTACGATCAACCCATTAATCCGCCGTTCACGACGGAAGAGCTGCGATGGGTTGAATCGATCTTGCCTCGCTAGGCTTCGTTGCTCTTCCTTCTGACGCTTAGCGAGCTTCGCGGCTTTGCGTGAAGACTAGGCGACGAATGGCCGCGGGCTGGTTCGCACTAGGGTGCTGAGGGATCGCCAAGATCATCGCAAGCAGTAATGCGATTGCAGTGACTTGGCATGGTCAGTTAGTGGCGGTGTCATCGAGTATCATAGACGGCTTCACCTGACGATCCCTCCGTTATCTGATTTGGAGCGTGCTATGCGTTTCTACTCGCTCACCATGTTGATTTGCTTCGCGTTCTTGCTCGCCGCCAGTCTCTCAGAGGCTGTTGCACAGCAAACGCCCCAGGAGAAAACGCCGCTGGAAAAATACTTCTCGCGGCAGGTGGCTAAGATCTCAACGCAGACGAAAGCCGCGTTAACTTCGGTCACCAAAGAGAACTGGCCTGAAAAGCAAACAGAGTGGCGTACCGAGTTGCGGATGATGCTGGGCTTGGAACCTCAACCTGAACGCGCCGACTTGAAAGTCACAGTAACGGGAACGATCCATCACAGCGGGCTCAACATTCAGCGGCTCCACTATCAATCGCGACCCGGTCTCTATGTTCCTGCGAACCTCTATCTACCTGAAGGCGATGCTCCGAAGGATGGTTGGCCAGCGGTGCTGTATGTGTGTGGTCATGCGCGCGTTGAATCAAATGGTCGCTTGCTTGGCAACAAGACTGGTTATCACCATCACGGACTTTGGTTCGCGCGGCACGGCGTGGCTTGCTTGATCATCGACACGGTCCAACTCGGTGAATTGCATGGCGAGCATCATGGCACCTACAAGCTTGGCCGCTGGGATTGGATAAGTCGCGGTTACACGCCGGCGGGTGTTGAAGCCTGGAATGCGATTCGCGGTTTGGATCTATTGGAAGCTTGGCCGGGCATTGATGGTAAACGAATGGGGATCACCGGACGGAGCGGGGGCGGGGCGTACAGTTGGTTTGCGGCAGCGCTCGACGATCGCATTCGTGTGGCCGTGCCGGTAGCGGGTATCACCGATTTGCAGAATCATGTGATCGATGGCTGTGTCGAGGGGCATTGCGACTGCATGTACATGATCAATTATTTTGGCTGGGATTACTCGAAAGTCGCTGCGTTGGTCGCCCCACGACCACTGTTGGTTGCGAACTCTGACAACGACACCATCTTTCCGCTGGACGGAGTGATGCGCACCCACGCATCAATTGCGAACGTCTACAAGCAGCTTGGTGCAAGCGAGAACCTCGGGTTGCTCATCACGCCTGGACCACATAAAGATACGCAAGAGCTGCAAGTCGGTGCGTTCAAGTGGTTGCTGCGCCATCTGACGGGAACCGAACCGATCGTCGACACTCCAGCACTTAAAGAGCTGGCACCTGAACAGTTGGCCGTCTTCGATCGAGAAGCTCCCGCGGATGAACGAGTCGCTGCCGCCGGTAGCTGGTTTACACAAGTAGCTGCACCGGAGAACGACCCTGAGGCGGCTGCGAAAAAGTGGTCGGAAAGCTGGCTGCCGAACTTGTCTATAACAGCACTAAAAATGCCGCTGGACGCATTATCAGATCACGTTCAATTCGCTGCTACTGCATCAGGCGATTGGCAAGGCAGCAAGTGGAACGTTTATCAATCCTCGTTTGAGGATGGACACACCTGCTCGATTCTGGCAATCCAAGTAAAAGATTCTAGTGCCAATCAGTCTGCGCAGGCGCACCTAGGGCTCATCGATTCGCTCGACTTGAGCCCAACGTCGCTGAATGAAACGGTAGGAAAGTTCATCGGCGACGAAGAGACTCAACGGCTGCTCGCACAAGACAACAGTGCGACTCATTATTTCGTCCGTAGCCGCGCTGCGAACTGGCAATCGCTGGAGAGTACATTAAAGAAACGCATGTACATGGTGCGGCGTTTTTACTTGCTTGGCCAGATGCCTGAGCAGTTCATGTTGGCAGATTCGCTGCGTTGCCTTAAATGGATCCGCGAGCACGCGCCTGCGACTAAGGTGAGTTTGACGGGGCGCGGCCGTGCGGCTGCGCTGGCGACTCTAGCCGGATTGCTCTGCGCGGCTCGAGTGAGCGATGAATTGCCAACGGTCGCAGGATTGAAGGTGATCGATTATCCTCGCGATGCGGAGGCAGGCCCGAGCCTACCGGGGTTGCTGCGGGAAGTGGATTACTCAAGCTTGTTAGCCGCGGCGCGAGGCAATTTTTCAGTTGCCGAGTCGCAAGGCTCTGCGCAGCCAACGCTCAAGCCTCTGGTTGATTCAGCGATTGAGCCGCAACAAGCGACGGGTGTGCGGATCGTTGAAGTGGATCGCGAGCGAGCAACCATTTGGGTGCGAGCGACACGTTGGTCATTGCCTAACTTGGGCGATATGGCCGAGCTGCGTTTTGAGAAACCGGCTGCTAAAGGGACGCACAATATGGGACCGATTCTGCCAGACGCGGGAGTCGATGGGCTGCAATATGGCGTGCCAGGAGTGCCCGCAGAAGTTCGCACGAGCTATCGCGTGAAGGGTAAAGGGGATTGGGCACATACCGCTTGGACACAAGTTACGGGCGACAGCGATTTCTCAGCTTTGGTGACGCTGGTCGATCTCAAAGCGGGCACTCAGTATGAAGTGCGAGCGTCGGTACGCGCTATCGGCGGCGAACTCGCATCAACAACCACGGGGAATTTCAGCACGCTCCCGCACGCGGAAAGCCAATCCAGTTTTCGTTTAGCCGTCAGCACCTGCCAAGACTTTCCCGATCGCGATGGGCCGCATGGATTCGATCTGTATCGCACGATGCTTGAGCGTCAGACCAATGCCTTTGTGATGGCTGGCGACGTGGTCTACTACGACAAATTAGCGCGTTCAGTGCCACTTGCTCAATACCATTGGCAACGCACTTATAGTCTGCCCACGCTGGTGAATTTTCATCGTCAAGTTCCGACATACTTCCTCAAGGACGACCACGACACTTACGTCGATGACACCTGGCCAGGAAAGAGGTTTGAATGGACCGAAGATTTTACCTTCGAAGATGGCCAGCGAATCTTCCGTCAGCAAACAGGGCTGCCATCACCGGCTTATCGCACTTTTCAAATCGGCAAGGATCTTCAGATCTGGTTGATGGAGGGGCGGGATTATCGCAGCGCTAACACAGCCAAAGATAGCAGTGAGAAAAGCATCTGGGGCGTGGAACAAAAGGCCTGGTTGACCAAGTCCTTAGCAACCTCCACCGCGAAGTTCAAAGTTCTGATATCGCCAACCCCCATCGTTGGACCAGATCGCGATAACAAACGCGATAATCACTCGAACCAAGTCTTTGCGACAGAAGGGAACGAGATCCGCAAGTTGCTCGCTGCATATCCGAACTTAGTTTCGGTTTGTGGCGATCGCCACTGGCAATATCACAGTGTTGACCCTGCCACCGGCTTGCACGAATTTTCAGTCGGCCCAGCGAGCGATCGTCATGCGGGTGGTTGGGATCAGAAAGACTATCGGCCAGACATGCATCGTTTTTTACGCGTGGCGGGTGGCTACTTGGAAATCGAACTGCGAGGGGAGCATGCAGAGCGAACGCTCACGCTGCGTCATTTAGACACGCGGGGCACTGAGCAGCACCAACACACCCTGAAATGATCCCCTTTTCAGCGATGCAGCGGGCGAACGGAACTGAAAAGCCCGCCAGGGTGGCATGCGCGTCGGTCTGAATTTACGCGAATTCATGCGGAAATGTGGAGCTCTTTTGCTACACCGATGAAATTCGACTCGCATGCCGGCTGTATGGCAGTAGAATTCAACGGTCAAGAAAACAGTTCTCATCCACAGGCCCACGGGAAACTAAATGAACGAAGAAGTACTCCAGCAGGTGCAATTGGTTTATGGCGTAGAAAATTGGTCGGCTGGCTATTTTGACATTAACTCTCGTGGTCACATTATTGTTCATCCTTCGTCCGGCGATCAGCGTCACGCGGACCTCAAAGAAATCGTCGATCATCTGGTCGAAAAGCGTGACTTGCAACTCCCGCTGCTTCTCCGTTTCCCGCAAATTTTAAGCAGTCAGCTGCGAACGCTCACCGCGGCTTACAAAGCAGCGATCGCGGAGTTCGAGTATTCGGGCCAGCACTATCCATTGTTTCCAATGAAAGTGAATCCGCGCCGAGAAGTGGTTGAAGAGTTTCTACGCGAAGGTGCTCGCAGTCGCGTGGGACTGGAATGCGGATCGAAGGCTGAGTTGTTTGCTGCCATCGCACAAGAGCAAAGCCCCGAGTCGCTCCTGCTCTGCAATGGGTTCAAAGATGAGTCGTTTGTGCGCACAGCACTGCTGGGTGTGCAAGCAGGCAAACGCGTCACCATTGTCGTCGAGAAGCTCAATGAGCTGCGGATGATCGTGAAGCTGGCGCGGGAATTGGGAATCGCGCCGTGGATTGGGCTGCGCGCGAAGTTGTACTCGCGAGGTTCCGGCAAATGGGCCTCGTCGGGCGGCGACTCTGCCAAGTTCGGTTTGACCACTTCCGAAATTCTTGAATGCGTCCGAATTCTCAAAGAAGCCAACCTGGATTCACAGTTGAAGTTGTTGCACTTCCACATCGGCTCTCAAATCACTGACATCAAGCGTGTGAAGAACGCGATGAAAGAAGCGGCTCGAGTTTATGCCAAGCTGCGGCAGATCGGTTGCGGGATCGAGTTCCTCGATATTGGTGGTGGCTTGGGAGTGGATTACGACGGATCGAAGACGCGTTGGGATTCAAGCGTGAATTACACCGTCCAAGAGTTCGCTAACGATGTCGTTTACAACTTGAAGGTAATTTGCGACGAAGAGAATGTGCCAACTCCGAATCTGGTGACCGAAAGCGGCCGGTTTATGACCGCCTATCACGCCGTCTTCATCACCTCGATTCGCGATGAAATTGAAACCTTTGCGGACGATCAACCGGTGGTCACGATCGACGACGACGATCCGCAGGTAATCACTGAAATGAAAGCGCTCTGCGACGCAATCAATGTCAAGAACTATGTCGAGTACTACCACGATACGCTGGAGTTGAAAGACGAGCTGCACACGCAGTTCAATCTTGGTTTGATCAGTCTCGAAGACCGCGCGAAGGGCGAAGTGCTGTACTGGGAAATCTGTGCCCGCGCGCTGCATGAATCGCAAGCCGATCGTTTTCCAGCCGAAGAGTTCGAACAGCTCAAAGGTATTCTGGCGCAAAAGTACCTTTGCAATTTTTCGTTATTTCGATCTGCCCCCGATAGCTGGGCGATTCGCCAGTTGTTTCCAATCGTTCCCATCCATCGCTTAGATGAAAAACCAACCGACTATGCAACCTTGGTCGATGTGACCTGCGATAGCGATGGCAAGATCGATCGCTTCGTCGATCTGAAGGATGTCAAAGAGACCCTGGAGTTGCACAACTGGGATGAGTCATCTCCCTACTATCTCGGTATTTTCTTGGTGGGCGCTTATCAAGAAGTTATGGGTAGCCATCACAACTTGTTCGGTCATCCCAATGAAGCGCAAGTCGTGATCGACAACGATGGACGTTTCCACGTCACCAAAATTATCCCCGGCAGCCGCATCCAAGACATGATGAATTTCGCACGCTACGATCGCGCTCAGTTGTGCGAGTCGTACCGTCGGCAGTTGTCGACACAAGTGGCCGAGGGCAAGTTGACTCAGGCCAGTGCCGACGATCTGCTGCAGGAATACGATGCCGTGGCTGATCGCAGCACTTATTTGGAATAAGCGACCCGCGGTTGCCTAGCCGCTGCAATCGCGAGCTTTTAGTTTTTTAAGCGATGAGCGGCAGAGTTCGTTTTTGGCGGGCGCTTTGATAAGCGGTATCGACAAGTCGTTGACCCAGTCGGCTGAGTTCGGGTGACAGCGGCCCTTCAATCGGAAGATCATTCTGCAAGCAGTGAACAAGGTACTGCACCGGATTTTGATGCGGGGCCTCAATTGTGTCTGCTGGGACTGCGACACCCGCGGGGTGCTGGCGGTCTTGAACAAGCAACGTCGATTCGTAATCGTAGGAACTGATGGTCCCCTCAGTCCCGACTAGCACGAATCCGCACTTCGGTTGCGGTTGATGCATCCATGGATCCGTAAACGTTCCCCATCGCGTTTCAAACTTACTGATTCCAAATTCGTAACGCGCGAGGGTGATCGAATGTTCGTCCACCTCCAGTCCCTGAGGCTCGTCGCAGACGCAAGTGACTTCAACAGGAATGCGGCCATTTAGGTACCAGGATCCGAGCGTCACGCCATAACCCAGATAGTCCAGCAGTGATCCACCGCCGCGCTCGCTACTGTAAAACCAGCTGTTCGGCTTTTCTTGGGCAACCGATTCTGCGGTAAGTTCTAGTTTTCCAGCAGTGTGCCACAGCGGGCCTCGATTACCGTTGTAATAGTGGACTTCAATCAGATCTCCAATGCGACCTTCTTCGATTAAACGTTTTGAAGTTCGATGGCTGGGGACCCAAACCAGAGGCCAATTGATGGCCAGTGTCACTTGGTGACGCTGGCAGGCTTGGATGATTCGGTCGGCATCGGCGAGCGACGCGGCCATCGGTTTTTCGAGCAGCATCGGCAATCCGAACGGTGCCAAGCGTTCAACCCATAGAGCATGATCGCCCGTCGATGGGCACAGAATGATCAGATCTGGTTTAGAGCGGGCAATGCACTGCTGCCAATCATTGAAGACTTGGCTTTCGTTCAGTTGCAGATCGGTTCTGGCCGCGGCCAAACGATCTGGCTGTGCATCGCAAATTGCAACGACGTCACAGTCGGGATGCGCATGAGCCAACCGGAGATTGTCTCCCATGTGCATGTGTTCAAACGAGATACCCGCAACTCGAAATCTTTTCGCGCTCAATTCGACATCCTATCGATGACTGTTTTTAGTTGCCACCGTTCGCCGGTGGGTTGCCAGCTGGGTTACCAGCAGGATTGTTGCCAGCTGGGTTGCCTGGTGCCGGATCGCCTACTGGAGAATTACCGCCAGCGGGAGTTGCGGCAGGTTCACCCCCTGCGCCTGCTGCTGGAGCCGACGGATCGCTCGCGTCTCCGCCTGCAGGAGGTGTGTTCTTAGGTTGCTCAAGAACGTCATTCAAGGCATCCTTTTCAATGTACTTGGGATACTGCGCCGTCAATGCAGGTACCTCACGAACAAGATCCATGATGGTCTCAATCTGCTTTTTGGTCTGCATCAGCAAAGAGTTCATGGTGGAAATCTTAAAGGAGTCGTTGACTCGGTTTTGCAACGATTCGACGGACTTGAGCAGGTCGCTGGCGGGTTCAGCGATCGCCGCGGGTAAACCCAGGTCGACGAGCCCCTTCGCAGTAGCGGTGACTGGTCGTCCGCCTTTGATCTGCTTGCCATCTAGGGCCACGTGTGCAGTTTGAAGAATCTGGTTGACTTGGCGTCGAGTCATGCGGACTTCCCAAGGCTGCGTTTCGAGAGCCTTGGGTTTTTGTCCCATGTTTGCACCGCCCATTCCCATGCCGCCCATTCCCATGCCGCCCATTCCCATACCACCTTCACCCATGCCTCCCATGCCCATACCGCCCTCGCCCATGCCTCCCATACCCATCCCCATACCGCCTTCACCCATGCCGCCCATCCCCATGCCGCCTTCGCCCATACCACCCATGCCCATACCACCCATGCCCATACCGCCCATTCCCATGCCACCCATGCCACCCGAGCCTCCAGCCATGGCTCCGGATTTCATGTTAAGCGCATCTTCCTCTCGTTCGTACCACATCACCAACTGCTGTTCGAGCAGTTGAGCCAAGCCGATAAAGTACTGAGTTTTCTTTTCATCGGTGAGCTTGCTGTTATCGATGCGAGGGAGGTAATCAGCGGCGGCCAAGCGGAGGCTTGGAAGTTGTTTATCGTCCAGCAAGCGTGCGATTGCGGGTTCTTGTGCGTGCGGTACGCCGAGTGAAGTAAGCACATCGAATGCGCGGCGTACGACCCATGCATGGGCTTTTGTGTCGAGTGGCGATACGGGTTGCGAGGAGACGATCGCAGTCATCTCTTTCGCGAGAACATCAACACCTGCTGGAGGACGTTTTGTCAGTTTCGCATGACGACCCAAGCCGTAGATCGCGATCGCTCGAAGATGAAGCGGCTGAGTAGGTTCGTTCGCTATGCTCCGGAGCACATTGATGGTGCCGGTGTACGGCATGTTTGAATTGAGATCAAGCTCAGCGAGAGCGACCAAGGCATTGATGCGAGAATGTGGGTGGTAGTTGGCACCCGTTGCGATACCCTTGCAGTAAAAAATTACTTGATCAGCGGCGGCCTTTTTAGCAGCTTCCGAACTGCCACCGCGAATCGCCGTGATCATGGTTGTCCGAATGGTTGCAAAGGTGGATGGATCTGCTGGATTGGTCAACCGCGAAAACTCGTTATTGACGTAACGCTTAATCAATACTTGGTCGACATTTTCCTTACCCTTGAACATTCCTCCAACGCGTGTCAGTTCGCCTGGTGCGGCAGGTTTGTCGAATGGAATTTGCTGCCACTGCTGTTGGCCATAAACGAGCCCACTCACGGCGGCTTGCGAAGCGAACGCAACAACAACGAACAAAGCGTTTTTCAGAGTGAACATAGTCACTGCTCCATGTGCAAAAGCACGGTGAGGTAAAGCTGTGCAGAAGTGCGGTGCATTCGTGCAATTCAGACGAGACAAGTTAACAAACGGGCTTGCTGGACAGACTTGGCAGTTGCAAGCTGCGATCGGCATAGAAGCCAGAGGATTCCAAAATCAGTTCAGTGCCAAATAGCGACAAGCGAACCGACGGATTTTCCCCCAATCAATAGGGTATCCACTAGCAGGGGCCGGTGTCAACTTTTTAATCGCTTTTTGAGTGAACTGATGCAATCTAGCCGTGCTAGGCTGCCCCTCACGTAGACCGATTTATTCATTCTCCACCCAATAATCGCCGCAACTGCCACCCTGCACATGGTGGATTACCGGCGAGGGGAAGGCGCCGGGAAGATCCTCGCCATACCAGGCATCCAAAACTTGATCCCAATCGGCTCGAGTTCGCACGTGCGTAAATTGCGGTCGCACTTCCAAATGCCGTGGATGGCTGGCAGCGTATTTAATGCCGAACTTTCGCAATAGCGGACCGGTTCGTGCCTCGCCGTACAACTCTTCCGACAAATCCCAATGCCTTTCCAGCACCCGCCGTTGTTCATGTACGGTCGGAGGAGCGGGGAGAGGTTTCCCTTCAGCTAGCGCACGGCACTGCGAGAAGATCCACGGATTGCCGATGGCTCCACGAGCCACGGTGACGCCGTCGACTCCTGTTTCAGTCATCATCCGCAAGCAGTCGCGAGGAGTGAACAGATCGCCACTGCCAAGGATCGTGTGCTTAGGGAACTGGCTCTTCAAGTTCTTCAAAAATTCCCAGCGGCTTGGACCGTTGTAACGCTGCACCACGGTTCGCCCGTGGACGGTCGCCGCAGCGATTCCCGCCGCGAAAGCACCTTCAAAAATCGCATAAAAGTTATCGCGACTCTGGTCCGAATCGTCGAGACCCCGCCGCATCTTCACCGTCACCGGTATCTCGGGAGGGACGATATCGCGGGTCCGCCGCACGATTTCCAAAGCGGTTTCAGGTTGGCTGAGGTGAAATCCACCGCGGCAACGTCCCAGCACTTTTTTAACCGGGCAACCAAAATTGATGTCGATGACTGCAAAGCCCGCTTCGACGAGACGCTTCGCACCCAGCGAAAACTGCTCAGGCTCGGCACCCATTAACTGCCCCGCGACCGGTTGTTCAGCCGCTGAGTTGAAAAGGTAATGGCGGTTCTTAGCGCGATCCTTCATGGACACCAAAAATTGATCCAGCATCACTTCGCACAGTGAGTAGCTAGCCCCGTATTCGCGCGCCAGCATTCGCATCGGCCAGTCGCTGTAGCCGCTGAGGGCCGCTTGCACGACGGGAAAACCAATATCTAAATTGCCGATCCGCAGGTGGGGAAGCTTCGGTTTAGCTTCAGGCTGAACTGTCGTTAAAGTCATCGCAATCGGCTCAAGTTAAACTGCGGAGCGTTCGATAAAGGAGAGACACGAGATTGGCTCGGTTCGACTCCATCCTACCCGGGAGGACCAGCATGTCCCACCTCAAAAACCCACCTTTGCTCAATTCTAGTCACTCCTCAAAATTCCCGATTCAATTGCTATTACTGGTTGCCGTCGCTGGGAGCAGCGGCTGTGCGATGATCCAGATCCCCAGCTACCGGTTGGAGGAATGTGCGACGGAGAGCTACTCGAGCACTCCCGCATTGTTACCAAGTGTTCCCTTGCCAGGCTGCCTAGCCCGATGGAAAGCTGAAAAGAAACTACCTAAACCCCCTGAGTCACCTCGGTTTCACCCGCTGCCTACTCGTCCGATGTTCCAACCCGCACCATCGCAGTTCACCGCCGGTGGACCGGAAGCGGTGTGTTACGGGAAATTGCCCGCGCCTGAGACATGGAATGCTGGCGGCTCGATTGCGGCACCGGCAATGCCAACTTTGGCGGCACCTCAGTAGTTTTCCACTGGTTTTTCTGGCACATATGAGCCGACTTACGCCCTTTAGTGCATCCGAAGCCGCTTTTAATGCCTTGTCGATTTTGCCAGCGGCTGATACATTCCTGGGTTCCAAAAATTTGGTTCGCGGCGCAAGCACCGGGCAACTCACCGGCGTTTGCTTGAAGAACGATCTTCAATCCGTGCTGCGAATACCGAAACAACCCTGTTTTCAGTACTTTTGAGGTAATACATGTCGTCATCTACCGTGCGTCGCGCACCCACGGCCAAAAGCCGAGCTCGTAAACGTTCACGCATCCGTTCACGGACCAAAAAGAAGGATCCGCTGTTCGTCGATGGCAAACGTCCACGTCCCATGTTTGTGGACTACAAGGACGTAGAGCTTCTCCGCAAACTGGTCAATCGTCATGGACGAATTGTCGGACGCCGCAAAACGGGTTGTTCCGCGGTCAGCCAGCATGCCATTACGGCTGCCATCAAGCGCGCCCGTTTCATGGCTTTGTTGCCATACGTTGGCGAGTAAACCGCAGCGTGTCGATTGCTCGAGCCGGGCGTTGATTGCGTCCGGCGAAGCGAGTCTACGTCGGCTGTTTAGCGGTTGGTATCTTCCACTGAACATTATCTGAATTGTCGTTGTCTGGCGTTCAGCAGTTGGAGCCATGGTTCGTTTAAGCTTGATCATCCCAGGGGCATTTCATGGAGTTGCAAGAGTTCGTTGCTTCGCTTGAAAGCCTTGCCTTGCAAGCCGAAAGAGCCTTTGCGGACGCAGACTCAGCAGACAAATTCGAAGCTGCTCGCGTGCAGTTCGTAGGAGCTCGCAGTGGTCAGATGAAGGCGATCCAAAAAGAGCTTGGATCCGTACCTGCTGAGTCGCGACCTGAAGCAGGTAAGAAGCTGAACGAAGCCAAGAATCGCATCCAAGCCGCGCTTGAATCAGCCCAGACCCGCGTCGATTCAAACGGAGCGAGCGCGAAAGTTACTGGAC
>JANPLP010000655.1:0-2386 GCA_031426595.1 Planctomycetia bacterium
GTGATTTGAGCGACATGAGCCACGCCCTTCGCAAAGCCTCAGAGCGTGCCACCCGAAAATTAAGCTGTAGCGCTGCACTAGGCATTTTCACACAGCCCTAATCCAACACATGTAAAAGCTGCGGGCTACTTTTTGCGGAACGAATAAATCCGTCCACCGCTGGTGACGCTAGTGAAGTAAACTTCCCCCGCTTCATCTTCACCAAAAGTGACGATCGGCAAGTTAGCTCCGTTGGACCATTCGATCACGCGATTCTCGGTTGCTTTGCCAGTCTTCGGATCTAACTTCAAAGCCCACAGCTTTCCGGTCACATAGTCACCGTACAAGTAGTAACCTTTGAGCTCCGGAACCAGCTTGCCGCGGTAGACTTGCCCGCCGGTAATTGACTTGCCCCACTTCTCTTCGTGCGGATACTCCCACACTGGTTCAACCATTTGTTCATTGGCATCGATCCCCTTCGGACCGAACTTATGAGTCGCTTCGCGCACACTCCAGCCGTTGTTGCCTCCCTTTTTCACAAAGCTGATTTCTTCCCATAAATCTTGACCGACGTCAGCACACCATAAATCGCCCGTTTCGCGGTCGAACGAAATTCGCCATGGATTGCGGAACCCGCGAGCGTAAATTTCTCCGCGCGCACCGGGCTCTTTTACAAACGGATTGTCGCCTGGAATCGCGTAGGGCAAACCTGGAGTGTAATGGTCGATGTCGACTCGGAGCACCTTCCCGAGCAAGGTCGTCAAATCCTGCGCTGCTTGCAAAGGATCATCTCGCTTGCCGCCGTCGCCAAGTGCGATGTACAGGTAACCGTCTTTGCCGAACTCAAGCGTCCCACCGTTGTGATTCCAATACGGTTGCTTAATGGTCATCAACACTTGCTCGCTGGCGGCATCGCCTTGAGTGTGATCCGCATTCGTTTTGAAACGTGAAATCACTGACAGATGCGGTTCCTTTTTCGTCGTATAGTAAATGAAGAACTCACCGTTCTCCTTAAACTTCGGATGAACCGCCAACCCAAGCAGACCCTCTTCGTTCTCGTTGTCCTTGTAAGTCACACGATCCGTGATGTCCATGAACAACTGAGGTTCTTCAACGTCCTGCTTGCTGACAAATGAATAGATTTCACCCTTCTGACCAGCTATGAAGATCCGGTTCGAACCGTCGGCGGCGTTGGTAAGCGTAACGGGCCGATCGATCATAATCTTTGGAAAGGCACGATCAGCGACGATTGCCAGCGGCGACATATTTACCCCAGCCGCCATCGAAGGATCAGCTGCAAAAATGGTTGCTGGCGAAATCAGCGGAGCGGTCCACGCCACCGCGACCAGTGCAAAAATGCTAAGACGCTTCATAAACTAAAATCTCCAGAGAGTGAGGGATTTGCTTAGCCGAACGAGCGGAATGATTTGGGATTCCGGTGTTATTATAAATCGAGGTACAGCCTGAAATTAACACACCGAACGGGGTCTTGATAGGCCCGACCACCCTAGGCTAAATCGCCGCAGCGGACTTCACGAGGTCCTCAAGCGGCAGCTCCACCAGCGGTGACGCCATTCCGCGACTATCGAGTTCGTAAGGTATCCAAACTAAACACAGCAAGTCGACTTTGATATCACCTTTCCGACAAGGAATCTCCAGCGGCTCCAGCGTGAGGCCCTCGACGCTAAATTGCTCCTGCAACTCTTGCACTTCCTTCTCGAACGCATCATTCAAGTCATATTTCTCAGCGAGCAATTCATCGAGCAGCGACGAAGCGGCTTGCATGTCAGTGCGTTCTTGAGCCGCTTTGCCAAGCTTCTTGGCCGCAGTCGAAGTTCGCGAAACATTGGTACGGCTGGCGATTTTATTGCCTAGCAGCGCGCCGAGGATTGACGTTCCGAAACTTAACGCCGTGTTCCATTTTTCGTTGTCATAGTCAGCTTTCTCACGCTCCACGCGCTGCTGAGCCGTGCGGATCTTGCCTTCGAGCGTGCTCAATAACTTGCCATACTTTTCGCTCAGCTTGGCTTTCGCTTCGTCGCGCCGTTCGCGAACTTTTTGAGTCCAACCAATCCGCGCATCCATTTCCGATTCGCCCGGCGAACTGGTCGCATCCAGTTCTTTGCAGAAGTAGAGCTTCATCGGCAAATCGCGATACAAGTGATCAGCCAGATCCTTCGCCCAGCTCTTGTACTGCTTCACATTGATCATTTCCGACGGCAACTCTCCAAACACATAACCTTCCTCAGGCTGTCGACTCAACTCAATCTTGTTCGGCGGCAATCGTTTGGCCTGTTGCCAGAGATCTGCAGCCAGACCGCGCTCACAAGTAACCAGCAAACCAATGTCCTCCCAGCAGTCGATCTTGCCACTTGCGCGCACATAATGGCAAGCGGCCTGAGCTAGG
>JANPLP010000656.1:0-4131 GCA_031426595.1 Planctomycetia bacterium
ACTTTCACTGAGTTGATTGGTCAAGAGCATATTGCTCAGGCGCTTTCGAAGGCGATCGCTTCAGGCCGAGTTGGTCACGCCTATCTTTTCACTGGGGCTCGTGGAGTCGGCAAGACATCCACGGCTCGAATCTTCGCCAAAGCCCTGAATGCGCCGGAGAATGCCACCGTAACTCCACCTGGTGATATCGCCACTGCCATCGAGTCGGGCGACGACATGGATGTGATTGAGATCGATGGTGCCAGCAACCGGGGCATCGAAGAAATTCGCCAGTTACGCGCTAATGTAACGGTACGACCCAGTCGAGCGCGATTCAAGATCTATATCATCGACGAAGTTCACATGTTGACCAATCAAGCTTTCAATGCGTTGCTCAAAACGCTCGAAGAGCCGCCGGAACATGTGAAGTTTATCTTCTGCACAACCGATCCCGACAAGCTGCCGATCACGGTACTATCTCGCTGCCAACGCTTCGACTTCGTGCCTGTGAAATTTGAAGCGATTCAGCAACGGCTTAAAGAAATCAGCCAAGCGGAAGGCTACGATGCCGAGGATGAAGCCCTCGCTTTGCTGGCGCGAAAAGCGGCGGGTTCAATGCGCGACAGCCAGTCACTGCTCGAGCAAGTGATGAGTTTTTCAACGGAGCGAATCACAGCCGATCAAGTCCACGCATTGCTAGGCACAGCCGACGAAGGGCGATTGCTGGAAATGATCGAAGCCTTGCAGGCACGCTCGCCTCTGGCTGCTTTGGCAGTGGTCGATGAGGCAACGCGAGGCGGATCAGACCCTGGTCAACTGGCGGAGCAACTGTTGAACTACTTACGAGATCTAATGGCCGTCGGAATCGGCGGAGGTCCCGAACTCTTAAAACTCGCCAACCCAGCCGGACACGGTCGACTGAGCGAAATCGCCAACGACTGGGGTGTTCAAACAATCCTGTCCGCGATCCAAATTCTCGACGAGTCGCTCGTGCGGATGCGTTCAAGCGTTTCGTCCACCACGCTCCTCGAAGTGGCTCTGGTACAGATTTGCCAGTTGCAAGATCTAGCGTTGATTCCTGCGATGATCGACGCAATCCTGCGCGGTGGTCCAATGCCTATTTCGACAGCGCGACCTCCCGCTCGGATCGACTCTTCCACTGCGACAAGTTCCCCTGCTCCACGGGCGGCATCCCAGCCACCTGCAACGCAGGGAACTCCAGCGACCCAAGCTACTGACGAAAAAAAAAACGACCTCCCGGAAGCCGTAACGCTTAGAAGCGAGTCCTCCACCGACGACAGCTTGCCCGCACCAAGCCTCGCTTGGTCGTCTGAGCTGCCTGCCGCGTCCTCTGACTCCACTACGTCGCCCCCTACCGCCCAAACTATCAACGGCCTGCACTCTGAACAAACTCCGGTGCATGTGTCTGTTCAAGCAAGTGCTTCACCTGCCGCTGCCGTTTCCCAACAGGCAATCGCGGCGCATGCCACCGCAGTCGCAGCATCCGAGGCTAAAGCTGGCACGGCCTCAGCGGCCACTTCCAGCCCCGTTGTTTCATCGATTGTCGCGTCGCTCATCTCAAAACCCAATTCGATTGTAGGTGGCATTGGCCCGGCTTCCGTAACCGGTGCACGACCTATTCCAAACAATCCGGCAGCGCTGGCAGATTGGAAGCGATGCGTAGCAACCATTGAAGGGATGCTCGCCGACTACGCTGGACTTGCACAGAGTGTCGACCCTCAAAGGAGCGATCAGTGGGCCATTTATTTCCCGCCCGGCAGTCAAAAGCCCAAGGAATATTGTGAAGTTGCCGAAAGGAAAACCGCTCTGTTGCAAGCGGTTGAGCGTACGATGGGACGCCCGATTCGATTGAACTTCATGGTTCCTCCTGGTCCGCCTCCTAAGGCCGTCGATGCGATTCCTCAAGCGAATGTGCGCGCTCAGAAAATTCGCGAGTTGGCTGAGCACCCGATGGTAAAGAAGATAAACGAACTGCTGGGCGGAGAGATCATCCGCGTTGACGAAGCTGCAATACAACCAGCAGCACCTTCTGCACCAGCAGCGTCGACCCGCAGCGTTCCAGCAGTTGAACATGCTTCATAATTACATTGTAATTTACAATCCATATTTCTTCAGGAAAAACTCATGTTCAAAAACTTGACCGGCCTAGCTCAAATGTTGCGGTCTGCAAGCACGATTGGCGATCGCATCAAAGAAATGAAAGAGCGACTGGCTAAGCAAACGGCTACCGGTGCCGCAGGCGGTGACCTAGTCCAAGTCGAAATCAGCGGCGTTGGTGAAGTGAAGAAGGTCCGCATTTCTCCCTCGCTCATCAGTCGTGGCGATGTCGAGATGATTGAAGAGATGATTCCTGTCGCCATGAACGAAGCACTCGCGAAAGTTAGGAAGATGCACGTGGATATGATGCGCGAAGCGACCGGCGGGATTGATATTCCTGGCTTGGATGAAGCACTCGCCAGCCTGTAGCTTTATCGCCTAGCTAACTATCCACCGGAGCCGCATCACGGATGTCTGAAACTTCAAACTCTGTCTCAAACTTGGTAGATCAATTGGGGCGCTTGCCGGGCATCGGACGCAAGTCAGCCGAACGCTTGGCGTATCACTTGCTTCGCGTTAGCAAAGCCGAAGCGCTCGCGCTCGCCGGTGCGATTCGAGAAGTGCGTGAAAATGTTTGCTACTGCAGCGTGTGCTACAACCTCGCCGAGTCAAACATGTGCGCAATCTGTCGCGACCCGTCGCGCGATCAAACTCGCATGTGCGTCGTTGAGCAACCTCAAGACTTAATGGCTCTCGAACAAGCGGGCGTGTTTCGCGGCTTGTACCATGTTTTGCTCGGTCGCATTGCGCCACTAGATGGGATCGGGCCAGATCACCTTACAATCGACGCCCTAGTCGAACGAGTACGACGCGGAAACTTCGTCGAAATCATTATGGCTACAAATCCAACCGTCGAAGGGGACGGTTCAGCCCTTTATATCAGCAACCAATTGTCAGAATTTCCAGTCGATATCACTCGACTCGCACGTGGTATCACAGCGGGAAGCATCCTCGAACACACCAACAAAGAGATTCTCGCCGACGCTCTCAGTGGACGTCAAAAGCTCTAACGCCCCGCCATCCGTGCGACACAAGGACTCCCAACAGTCGCAATCCGCGCTGGCGACTTTGGTTATCCGCGCCCTTCTTCACCGTCGATTGCACACTCGCGCATCGCCGCGTACGCAGCCGTCCATTGTACGGTGCGACTTACTGATTGCCGGCGTTGACGTTGACCCAGGCTACGTAAGCTAACCACGTCAGCCACACTGCATAAATGCTGGCTGCTAACATCAGCATCAACGGCCCACGCTTTGACTGCTGCTCGTTATTCACTTCAACCTTTTCTTTTCCCAAGTTCCACTTCCTTGCGATAGGAGAGCGACTCGCGATCGTGCTCAGCTAAAGCGTGATGTCAGATCGCTTTTTCAAAACAACTCATGAATCTCTCGGAACCCCGAGTCCACAATCGGAAACGGTCGACCCGCCGGCCCTGGTAGATGCTCAGTCACCTTTAGTCCCAGGCTATGAAATATCGTCGCCACCACTTCAGGCGGCTCAACGGGTCGATCATCCGGCACTGCTCCAATCGGATCGCTGGCACCTACAACTCGGCCGCCTTTGACGCCCCCGCCCGCAAAGTAAACCGTGAAACACTGAGGCCAGTGATCGCGGCCCCCAGCAGGATTAACTTTGGGAGTGCGTCCGAACTCAGCCATGTTCGCCACCAGCGTATCCTCAAGCAAACCGCGCTCAGAGAGATCTGCAATGAGCGCTGCATAACCTTGATCGTACATTGGAGCAACAATGTTCTTCATCCCTTCGATTGAAGTGAACGGTTTACTACCGTGGATGTCCCAAGTGATTTCATCGAAGACGGTCAAGAAAGTATTGATCGTTACAAAACGCACGCCTGCTTCAACCAATCGTCGAGCAAGCAGACAGCATTGACCAAAGCGGTTCATGCCGTATCGCTCGCGCATCTGTGTCGACTCCTTTGAAAGGTCGAACGCATCGCGAGCTTGAGGACTGGTCATCAACCGATAAGCAGTCGCAAAGTGATCATCCATCAGCTTCGCACTCTCGCTAGCCTCG
>JANPLP010000657.1:0-2279 GCA_031426595.1 Planctomycetia bacterium
CAACCAGCGACCGTTTTTCATTGCGTTCCCTCGGCAAAAACTTTGGTCCCACAAGTGAAAAACTGGGCCCCGCCGGCGAACGGGTCGCAGCCGACTACTTACGCAGCCTCGGCTACCGCATAATCGCTCGCAGCCACCGCCAACGTCTCGGCGAAATCGATCTCATTGCACTCGATGAAAAATGGATCGTGTTCGTCGAAGTAAAAACTTGGGCCTCCAACCATCAAGGTGATCCTTCTCAAGCCGTCGATGCTCGCAAACAAGAAAAACTAACTCGAGCGGCCCTGATTTACCTAAAACGACATGGACTGCTGGAGCAACCTGCTCGCTTTGATGTGGTCTCGATCGTCTGGCCGGCCTCCTCAGACGCGGTAAAATCCAAGCCGACCATTCGTCACTTTAAAAGCGCCTTCGACGCCATCGGCCATGGGCAAATGTTTCGCTGATCCGACTTCCGTTTTTAACTTTTGAGCCGCCTGTGATCCCAGCTACCCCTAACAACGACAAAACCAAGCCACTAGCCGTCGTGCTGCTCAGCGGAGGTCTCGATTCAGCTACCGTACTGGCGATCGCCCAAGCGGACAGATACGCAGTACACGCAATTAGCTTCCGCTATGGGCAACGGCATCACGTCGAGTTGCAAAGAGCCGCGGAGCTGGCCGCTCAGTCACACGTCGCGGGTCACGTTGTCATCGATATCGACTTAGCCAAGTTCGGTGGCTCAGCCCTGACCAGCGACATGGCAGTCCCCAAGCATGATTCAGCGGATCAAATTGGGTCCGATATTCCTGTCACGTACGTTCCGGCTCGCAACACCGTTTTCCTGTCGCTTGCACTCGCCTACGCAGAAAGCCTCAACGCTTCCGACATTTTTCTTGGCGTCAATGCGCTCGACTACAGCGGCTATCCGGATTGCCGGCCTGAGTACATCGCTGCCTTCGAACAACTAGCCAATCTCGCCACCAAAGCCGGCGTTGAAGGAAAGCAGCGGATCAAAATCCATACCCCGCTGATTGATCTCACCAAAGCTCAAATCATTGAGTGGGGACTTCGGCTAGGTGTGGATTACTCGCGGACGACTAGCTGCTACGACCCAGCTCCAAGCGGCAAACCTTGCCAGCACTGCGATTCATGCTTGCTGCGCATGCGCGGCTTCGAACAAAACGGCTTGAGCGACCCGGCGCTGTAAACAGACCGAGTCGCATCGAACGTTTGTTAGTGAAAATAGCTCGGCGAAATCTCGCGCAGCCCTTTGGCAACTTGCTCGACCGTGTAAAGCACCTGCTCTTCGCTGTGCGTGCAATTGATAAAGAACCGCAACCGCGCGGCAGATTCGTCAACAGCCGGATAGAGAATAGGCTGGACATTGACCCCTGCCTCGAACATCTTTCGGGACAGCAGCAACGCATGCAGCGAATTGCCCGTGATGACAGGCACGACTGCAGTACCATTTGATTCGCCGGTGTTCAAGCCACGCTTTTTGGCTTCTGACAAAAACAGTTCTGCTCGCGCATGCAGTGTTGTCACGCGTTCGGGATGCGCCTTCAAAGTTCGCAGCGATGCTAGCGCTGCAGCCGTATTGGTGGGCGATAACCCCACGCTGAACACGAACCCCGGCGCCGTATACTTCAGCAATTCAACCAACTCTTGGCAACCCGCAATGTAACCACCGCAGCTACCGAACGACTTGCTGAGCGTTCCCATCCAAATATCTACGTCGCGACCGCTGACCCCGAAGTGTTCAGCAATCCCTCGGCCCGTCTTACCCATCGTGCCAATCGAGTGCGCTTCGTCCACCATTAACCAAGCTTGATGACGATTCTTCACTTCGATAAACTTCGGCAACTCAGGGAAGTCACCATCCATGCTGTACACCCCTTCGACAACCACCAACACACGACGGTAGCTCGAACGCACTTCTGTCAGAATGGCTTCCAGTTCCTGCCAATCGTTATGCGGAAACGCGCGTCTGCGAGCCCCCGACAGGATCGCGCCTTGGACAATACTGTTGTGCGATAGGGCATCGTGAAGAATCATGTCGCTGGGCCCGACCAAATGACCGATCGTGGTCTCGTTCGTGGCATGGCCACCGACCATCACGATGCAATCTTCCGTACCAACCCACTCGGCCAATTCACATTCCAGTTGACGGTGAAGCACCTTCTCGCCGCTGACCAACCGCGATGCACTCACACTAGTGCCATACATGTTCACTGCGTCGACAACTGCCGAGTTCACCGCGGGATCACCCGACATACCTAGATAATTGTAAGACGCAA
>JANPLP010000658.1:0-7724 GCA_031426595.1 Planctomycetia bacterium
GAATCATTCCGGTTTTCTCGACTGTTAGCGGAAATGGAAACAACGCGAACTACACCATCGTGAAGTGGGTAGGAGTCAGGATCCTGAACGTCAAACTGACCGGTTCGATGTCGAGCAAAGCCGTTGTCATCCAGCCCGCACCCATCATCACTCGCAACTTTGTCATAAGCACTTCCGAATCCTCAACCAGTGACTTCGTTTACTCGCCCGTTCTACTGGCTCGATAACTTCAACAGTGCCAAATTCTAAAAACAAAGTACTCCTATCATGCCGTTCAAAAAAACTCGAAATCGTTCTTCTCTGCAAGTGAACAACAAACGTCCAGCGCCAAGCAACCGCGTTGGAGCGGCCGTCATCGAGTTCGCCATCGTGGGTCCGCTCATGGTAATGCTGACTATGGGAATGATGGAAGTTGGACGCGCGGTCATGGTCAAGCAGGTCATGATTAATGCGTCTCGTGAAGGAGCGCGAATGGCGATCCTTCCATCAGCCAATTCCCAAGAAGTCATCGCTCAAGTTACGTCACAACTCTCAGCCTCGTCAATCAATGGAACCACGGTTACGATAAACCCACCCTCACTTACCAACGCCCCAGCCGGCACGGCTGTCACGGTCTCAATTTCAGTCAACGCCAGCCAAGTCAGTTGGATCCCGAACCCCGCGTTTACGCTAAATCAAACCATAAGTGCTGCGACGACAATGCGCCGCGAGAGCCTCTAAATTCTCTCGCTACTTTTGACGAAACCCCCTCGAGGCGACCGCTGTTTGGACACGTCTCTGAACGGCGAATGGTCGCAACGATTTCGATTCCGGCGCGAATGAGATCGAAAACCGTTGCTCGGCTCGAATACGGCTTTCCTGCTGGCGACTTCCAGTGCTGCTGCTATGCTGGATGGAAAAGGGGGTCCAGCTATGCAAATCGAGTCTTTCATTTTAAACCCGAAGATCCTCCGCAAGACACTGGCCGCGTTGAGCGGAATGTGCCTATGTGTTGCAGCCGCCTCGCACGTTGCTGCACAAAAGCCGCTCGACCGCTTTCTGGATCGTTACTGCGTTGAATGCCATCACGGCACACAGTCTTCGAATGATTTTTTGATACCTCAAACGACCTCACCGCAAACTTCAGAAGCCAGCGATCACTGGGAACGCGTAGTCCGAAAATTGGCAACACGTCAAATGCCTCCGGAAGACGCCGAGCGTCCCAGCCATGCAGAATACGAAGCCGTGATCCAAGATTTGACTGCTGAGCTGGATCGAGCCGCAGTCAGTCAGCCACAACCTGGTCGTACCGAAACGCTGCGTCGCTTAAATCGCACTGAGTACCGCAACGCGATCCGCGATCTACTCGCCCTCGATATCGACGTTGCCAGCCAACTACCCGCTGACGAATCCAGCGGCGGTTTCGATAATGTAACCGTGACCGATCTGTCACCTACCTTACTCAATCGCTACCTCACTGCCGCTCAAAAAATTAGTCGGCTCGCCGTCGGCAGCCCGCTGAACTCACCGCAGGGGGACACGTTTCGCATTCCGGCTGATCAAACTCAAGAAGATCACGTCGCGGGTCTACCGATCGGCACCCGCGGCGGCACGCTGATCGATTACACGTTTCCACAAACGGGCGAGTATGAGATTCAAATACGTCTTTCGCGCGATCGCAATGAAGAAGTCGAGGGGCTGAGAGAGCGTCACCAATTACAAGTTCTGCTCGATCGGGAGGTAGTAACCGAATTTGAAGTTAAACCGCCGAAGGATGGTAATCACAGCGAAGTCGATGCAAATCTTGTCGCAAGAATTCCTGCAACCGCAGGCCCCCACAAACTAGGTGTGGCATTCATAAAAAAATCGTCGCCGCTACTAGAGACCAAACGGGAGCCGTACGCGGCGCACTTTAATATGCATCGCCACCCACGCTTAACACCCGCCGTATTCCAAGTTTCTATCGCTGGGCCAATTGCAAGACCAAGCGACAACCTCGCAGCTCGAGAACAATCTGATACACCGGAGCAGAACACGCCAAGCCGCGAGAAAATTTTCATAGCCCGCCCCCATAGCACTGCAGACGAGCTCAAATGTGCTGAACAAGTCCTCGCCAAGTTGCTCAGAATTGCTTACCGACGTCCGATTGATTCGGCTGACCTCGCACAACCACTAAAGTTTTATCAAGAGGCTCAGCAAAATTTTGTGTCGGCAACGAACAGGGCTGACAGCGACAAGTTTATCGCTAAGCGATTTGAAGCGGGTATCGAAGCGGCCTTGAGTGCCATTTTGGTGAACCCCCATTTCCTGCTTCGAATCGAACGCGATCCCGTAGACGCGCGACCCCAAACCGCTTACCAAATCAGCGATCTGGAGCTCGCTTCGAGACTGTCGTTTTTTCTCTGGAGCAGCCTGCCCGATGAGGAACTCCTCTCGCTCGCCGAACAAAATCAATTGCACGAGCTGCAAACGCTGGAACAGCAAACGCGCCGTATGCTGGCAGACCCTCGAGCCAATAATCTGATCGAGAATTTCGCATCGCAGTGGCTATACCTTCGCAACTTAGATTCGATCACCCCAGATTTGCGTTTGTTCCCAGATTTCGATGACAATTTGCGGCAAGCGTTTCGCCGAGAAACGGAATTGCTATTGGAAAGCGTCGTTCGTGAGGATCGCAGCGTCACTCAATTGATTGACGCAAATTACACGTTTCTTAACGAACGCTTGGCGAAGCATTATGGGATTCCGAATGTGTACGGATCGCGATTCCGTCGAGTGTCATTGGATGCGGCAAGCCCTCGGGGTGGGATACTGCGCCATGGTAGCATTTTGACCGTGACTTCTTACGCCACTCGGACATCACCCGTTTTGCGAGGTCACTGGATCTTAAAAAACATCATCGGCGCACCCCCTGCACCGCCACCCCCCGATGTTCCGGCACTGAAGGAAAATACAGTCAGCGCTGCGTTGCCTATCCGTGAGCGATTGGCCGAGCATCGAGCTCAAGCGGCGTGCGCAAGCTGCCATAATTTGATGGACCCTATCGGTTTCTCACTCGAGAACTTCGATGCTGTAGGGCGATGGCGCGATGCTGAGTTAGGTCAAGCGATCGAGACTCGCGGGGAGATGTTGGGGGGGCAACGATTTGAGGGGATCGATGATTTGGAAGCGATCTTAACAAGCCGACCTGAACTGTTTGCGAGTACACTAGCTGAGAAGTTGTTAATGTTCTCACTCGGACGCAACTTGACTTCTGCAGATGCCCCTGCGATTCGGAAGATTGTGAATCAATCTCGGACGCAAGATTTTCGTTTTTCGTCGCTCGTCGTTGGAATTACACAAAGCACACAGTTCTTGATGAGGACTTCGGAATGATCGTCATGAAACGCGCACTACCACGGCGTACTTTTTTGCGTGGTCTGGGTGTCACTTTAGCACTACCACTGCTCGATGCGATGATTCCTGCCATGACGGCTTTAGCCGCCACACCAGCTAACCCAGCCAAATTGCGAAGGCTGGGATTCGTGTACATGCCGATGGGGTGCGACGTAACACGTTGGACTCCTGAAGGGGACACGCTGGACACCCTCTCGCCAACTTTGGAGCCCCTGGCGCCGATCCGATCCAAAGTAACTGCCATTAGCAATCTGGAACTGCAAAACGCCTACCCAGGAACTCATGCAACCTCCAATGCTGCCTTTTTGAGCGCGGCCCGCGCCAAGCTGACCGAGAGTACAGACTACTATCTCGGTACCACCGCGGATCAGATCGCCGCACAGCAAATTGGTTTGGATACACAATTGCCCTCCCTCGAATTGTCGATGGATTTGCTGTCGACGGTTGGTCAATGCGATAACGGTTACGCCTGCGTCTATCAAAACAATCTCTCATGGTCCTCGCCCACAACACCCCTACCTTCAGAAGCTCATCCGCGCCTCGTCTTCGAAAGTCTGTTTGGAGATGGCGGCAGCATGGCTCAGCGGCGAGCCTCCATTGAGAAGCGATCGAGTCTGCTCGACTCGGTGACTTCAGAGATCACCCGCTTGGGCAAAGACCTCGGTGCCCACGACCGTAATCGTGTCGACGAATACATGAACACGATCCGCGAAGTTGAACGCCGTATTCAACAGGCTGAATCAAGCATCGCCGACAATCCACTTCCCGATCTTGACCGACCGATTGGTGTTCCGGCTGCTTACGCAGAGCACGCGAAACTAATGTTTGATTTGCAAGTGCTGGCTCTTCAGGGCGACATCACTCGAGTCATCACGTTCCAACTCGCTCGCGAAACCAGCAATCGAACCTACCCGGAGATCGGTGTCCCCGATCCGCACCATCCGCTGACCCATCACGGCAACGATCCCGAAAAGGTCGCCAAGGTCGCACGCATCAATCGCTTCCATGTTTCGCTGTTCGCCGACTTCTTATTGAAACTCCAAGCCACTCCTGAAGCGGGCGGCACATTGCTCGATCATGCACTCTACTTGTACGGAAGTGGCATGGGCAATCCTAATTTGCACGATCACAAGAACTTACCCATCTTGGTTGCAGGTGGCGCAGCGGGCAACATGCGCGGCGGCCGCCATATTCGGCTTAAGGAGCCCACGCCACTCGCAAATTTGCATTTGACGCTGCTAGGCAAAGTCGGCGTGCATTTAGAAAAATTTGCTGATAGCGAAGGACCGATCCCCGGCCTGTTTGAACCACTGAATATTTAAACATCGCTTACCGAAGTGTTGTCTTGGGGATAAACATGAGATCTGTGTTAGCGTTGTTAGTTTTGAACATCCTCTGCTTGAGAAGCATTGCGCAAGATGTGCCAACCGCACCTTTAGCGGATGCCGCCGAGCTTCAGCAACACGAGACGCTGTTGCGATTACTCGCTTCGAAAGCGGATGTAAACACCGCGCAAGTGGATGGCATGACCGCTTTGCACTGGGCCGCCTATCACGACGACGCAAAGACATTTGACGTGCTGTTAAATGCGGGTGCGGACGCGAATGCCAAGAATCGATATGCAGTGACTCCCTTGTCGCTCGCCTGCACGAACGGCAATCCGAGCATGGTGGCCGCGTTACTCAATGCGGGCGCGGATGCCGACGCAACTTTGCAAGGAGGCGAAACTGCATTGCTGACCGCATCGCGAACTGGCCAATTGCAATGTGTTCAGTTATTACTGAAACACGGTGCCGACGTGAACGCGCGCGAACGCAAAGGGCAAGCCGCCATCATGTGGGCCGCTTCCGAAGGGCACGCCGATGTGGTCGCGGAGTTGATCGCAGCGGGCGCAGATAAAAATGAGCAGCTCCCATCGGGCTTCAATCCGCTGTTCTTTGCTGCGCGCGCTGGGAAAACAAAAGCTGTCGAAGTGCTTTTAAAGCATGGCGTAGATGTCAATCAAATTCTCCATTCACCCTCGGGCGGCAAAGCCCCTCGCAAAGGTACCAGTCCACTGATGATGGCGGTCGAGAATGGCCATTTCGATTTGGCAATCCGACTGGTAGATTCAGGAGCAAACGCCAATGACGAGCGATCAGGGTACACGCCTCTGCATGCAATCAGTTGGATTCGGAAACCGAACCGCGGCGATGGCGACGATGGTGACCCCGCACCCATCGGCTCGGGCGCGATGGATAGCTTGCAATTTGTGCGTGCACTGGTGGCGCGAGGAGCGAATGTCAACTTGCAGTTGGCCCGAGGTTCGTCTGGTCGAGGAAAACTTGGCCGCAAGGGAGCCACACCGCTGATGATGGCCGCCGTCACCGCGGATTTGCCGTTGCTGAAGACGCTTGTCGAACTGGGCGCGGACCCACTGATTCCTAACGAAGAAGGTGCAACCTCCTTTATGGCTGCCGCAGGGGTCGGTTCTCTAGCGCCGGGCGAAGAGGCCGGAACAGAATCGGAAGTGCTGGAGTGCTTGGAGTATCTTTTGAAATTGGGGGCGAACATCGATGCTGTAGATACCCACGGCGAAACAGCCATGCATGGCGCCGCTTACAAAAGTTTGCCCAACGTGGTTGCGTTTTTATCGGAGCAGGGTGCGAAGATCGATGTCTGGAACCGATGCAACGAATTCGGTTGGACGCCGCTATCCATCGCGTCAGGCACCCGTGTAGGTAACTTCAAACCGGATCCTGCCACCATGGCGGCCATCGAATTGGTGCTGGCGCAGGCGGGCGTCAAACCAACTCCGCCGCGTGCGGCAGGGATCGATATCTACCAAACCAAGACCGTCTCGACCAAGCAGACACCAGGTGGACCGCCTTCATCCGACCTTGCGAACGAACTAAACGGAGTGCTTCAAAGTCAAGCCGAAAGCTGGAATCGCGGCGACATCCCCGCCTTCATGGACGCCTACTGGAAGAGTGAACAATTAACTTTCTGTTCAGGTGGCAAGATGACACGCGGCTGGGAAGCGACTCGTGACCGCTACCTAAAAAACTATCCAGATAAGCAGACCATGGGAACGCTTAAGTTTACCGAATTAGAAGTACAGCTGCTCGACGATGCAGCGGCCCTCATGCTGGGTCGATGGCACCTAACGCGCGATAAGCCGATCGGTGGCAATTTCTCTCTGGTTTGGAAAAAAATCGAAGGTAAGTGGGTTATCGTGCACGATCACTCATCATCCGAAATGCCTTAGCTCTGCTTTAGCTTGATGAACTCAGCGTCAACATCCACAGCTGGTTGATAGTTAATGAGCCGTCTCGCTTTCTCGATAGAAAAGTAGTGGTCGAGCGCTAGTTGTGCAGCCACAAAGCGAGTCATCGGTGGCTCTCGGCGAATACCCAGCGACCAGTGCATCGCTTCCAACACGCCACCAATTCGATAGGCGGCGGCATAAGAAATCGACTTTTTTGGAACCGCCACATCTGCACTGTTCAAGATCCGGGTGATCCAGTCCCAGCATGCAACTGGTTTACCATCTGTGATAAAAAGAGCTTGACCATTGAGCGCGTTGTCGCCTGCAAGCAGCCGCTCTAACGCTTGGACGTGTGCCCGCGCTGCGTTGTCGACGTGAACGACATCGATCATGTTGCGACCATCGCCAACACGGCGCAGCTTTCCCTTTCGAGCGCGTTCGATGACCCGGGGGAACAAATGCGGATCTCCCTCACCCCAAATTAAATGAGGACGGAGCGCGCAGGTACGCAACGAAGTATATCTCGACGCCTGCAGCACCGCCGATTCAGCGAGCGCTTTGGTTTGAGGATAAAAACACAGCCAGCGCGTTGGATAAGGTTCGCTTTCATTGATACCTGACTGCGGCCGAGCATCGAAAGTCACACTAGGGCTGCTGCAATGAACAAATGCCTGCACCTGATGGATTGTCGCCGCTTCGAGCAAGTGCGATGTGGCTAAGGTATTCGTTTGGTAGTAATCCCGCCATGCTCCCCAGACACCTGCAAGAGCAGCCGTATGAACGATCGCATCGCAATCTCGGACTGCTTCCAGCACCGCGCGACGATCGACGATACTAGCTTGCACCGCTTCGACGTTAAACTTGGCGAGGTGTGGATACGGTCGACGACTCATCCCGCGCACCGCGAACCCGGACTCTCGCAACTGGCGAACAACGGCGGCACCGAGAAAACCTCCGTAGCCAGTAACTAACACGCGTTTCACCATCGCGACTCCTCATCCAAATTTACAAACTCGGCTATAGATCAAGCGCCGGTGACAGTTGAGCGAGTCGTTGCTGGGCCTCTTCAGCCCAAGGGCTAGCGGGTGCCAATTCCAAAAAT